>SLIL01000181.1 GCA_007135645.1 Bacteroidales bacterium | reverse complement strand
TACGGCCACTGATGACATCTTCAAAAATAACGGCATTAACCAGGATTTGCTTATCTGTAACTGGACGGTCTTTTCTATCCAGATAACTTCCTGTATATCTCATGTCTTCGTACTGGATTGTTCTGAATTCATTGGCATCGATGGCTGCACGGTAATTGGGGTTGGATGAGTCTACCACATAACCGATAAGATAGGGGAAAATAAACAATCCGATGTTTTGAACCGAGAACATAAACCCATAGGCAGTACCCAGCTTGGTAGTGGGAACAATTTTTGTTACAGCCGGCCACATAGCTGCAGGAACCAGGGAGAATGCAATACCCAGCAGAACGATGGGTATACGGGGTTCAAGGTAAGTAAGTGCAAACATCAGGTGCGCTACAATGAGCAATGCAGATCCCAGGTACATCAACGTGGCACTTTTACCCTTGTTATCAGCATACCATCCAAACAGCGGGGTAAGAAGAATGGTTCCGTACATCAAATATGATGTGACATCCCCGGCCATCTGTCGGGCCATGGAGAACTTATTCATGAGCAGGTCAGGTGCAAACTTCAGAAATGGGAACACTGCAGAATAAAAAGTTACGCACAGCAATGTGATGTAAATTACCGAACGGTTTGTCACCAGGTCTTTAAGATCACTAAGCTTAAACTCGTCTTCGGGATCCTTCAGATCAATATCTACCTGACGATCCACTTTGGTATCAATGAGCATGTAGACCACGAAACCCAAAAGGCCGATCCACAAAAGCAACACCCCAAAGTAAATACCGGTGGTCCATTCGGGCTGCACAAGACGTGGTGTGAGCGTGAAGGCCAGGGCAGCACCTAAACGTCCAATGGCAAGGTTCAAACCCAGTGCAAGAGCAATCTCTTTTCCCTTGAACCACTTTACGATGATTTTGGACAACACAACGATACTTGTTTCTGCACCCAACCCAAAGAGGAAAAACCCGAATATCATCAACTTCAGCTGGGGAGAATAAGCGGTGAGGAAGGAATTAAGAAATCCATAACCAAATCCCCCTTCCAGAAATGTGGCTGAGGCGGCATAGGCTGTGAGTGCCCCACCAATACTCATTAAGAAGATGAATGAGAAACCGGTGATCCTGATCCCGATCCGATCCAGGATGATCCCACCCAGGATGGCCATGGCCAGAAACACATTGGGAAATGCATAGGCCGACATTACCAGACCGAAATCGGAAGCTGAAAAGCCAAGATTTATCCGTACCAGATCCTGAATGGGAGCCAGCAAATCATAGAAATAATAGTTGGTGGCCATTATAAAACTTGCCAGAATCAAAACACCCCACCGTGCTGCGGGAATTTCCGTAAGTAATCGTTTCGTGCTCATTTGATTTGTTTTGGTTTATAATAGATTGATGTATCTGAAAATTAAGGGTTTCAAATTCAGCGATTTATTCTATCAGTCATTTTTATTTCAAATAACCTTCGGCCCTGGCCAACGCTTTATCAAGGCCATCGGGGTTCTTACCCCCTGCAGTGGCAAAGTGGGGCTGTCCTCCTCCCCCTCCCTGGATCTCCCTGGCCAGCTCTCTTATGATGTTGCCGGCATGCAACTGCTTTTTCTGCACCAGGTTTTCGGAGATCATAATGGTAATACCTGGTTTGCCCTCGGCGTGATGCCCAAGCACGAGAAACAGGTCGCTGACCTGCTTTTTCATTTCAAATGCAAGATCTTTTGCTGTTTGTGTGTCCGCTTCCAGTTTCATGGCCAGAAAATTCATCCCATTCACATTGCGTATGCCCTGTTTCAGATCTTCAATCATGTTTCCGGCCTGCGCCTTTTGTAATTGCTGGATTTGTTTTCTGAGCTTATCATTTTCCTGCAGTAGTTGTTCAATTCCCTTTATGACATCTTTGGGGTTTTTGAGCAACTCCCTTGCGTGATCAAGGGTATCTGCTTTTTCATTTATATATTCTTCTGCAAGCTTACCTGTAATTGCTTCAATCCTTCTTATCCCGGCAGCAATGGCTCCTTCTGAAACGATCCTGAAGAGTCCGATCTGCCCGGTGGCATGCACATGAGTCCCTCCACACAATTCGGTTGAGTATTCCTGATCAAAAGAAATAACCCGCACCTTATCTCCGTATTTCTCTCCAAACAATGCAATAGCGCCCATTTCCACAGCTTCTTCCATGGACATTTCCCGATGTTCCTTCTGCTGAATATTGTCCCGGATGCGTTGATTCACCAACTCTTCTATCTTCCGGATCTCTTCGCGGGTAAGTTTGGCAAAGTGGGAAAAGTCAAATCTGAGCCTTTTTTCATCCACCAGCGATCCTTTTTGTTGCACATGATCACCCAGCACTTTTCTGAGGGCCGAGTGCAGCAAATGCGTAGCACTGTGATTATTTTCCGTAAGTCTCCGCTTTTGTTCATCCACCTTTGCGGTTAAAACGGCCGGCCATTTTTCAGGGACCTTATCCAGAACATGGATGGAAAGGTTGTTCTCTTTCTGGGTATCCAGGATGTGAAGTTTAATCCCTTCGGCTTCCAGGATCCCCCTGTCTCCGATCTGCCCGCCAGACTCTGCATAAAACGGGGTTTTATCCAGTACCAGCTGATACATTGTTTTTCCTTTGGATGTTACCTTTCGGTACTTCAAAGGCTTTACTTCAGCCACAAGGGTTTCATATCCAAGGAAAACGGTATCTGAACTGCCCTTTGACAGCTCTATCCAGTCTTGTGTATCAACGGTTGCGGCAGCCCTGCTGCGTTCTTTCTGAACCTTCATCCCTTCTTCAAACCCCTTCATATCAACATCTTTTCCTTTCTCACGGGCCATTAGTTGAGTGAGGTCAACTGGAAACCCATAGGTATCAAACAATTCAAAGGCAAACTTGCCGTCAACGGTTTTCTTATCCCCCAGGGTGGTAATATAACTCTCAAACTTCTGAATACCGGTGGAGAGGGTTTTCAGGAATGTAGCTTCTTCTTCATTGATAACGCGCATGATCAGATCTTTCTGTGCCGGTAATTCCGGGAAATAATCTCCCATTCCAGATACCATAACAGGAACCAGCTCAAAAACAAAGGGCTCACGAAAGTTGAGAAAGGTATAACCATACCTCACAGCCCTTCGCAGAATCCGTCTGATCACATAACCGGCTTTGTTGTTGGAAGGAAGCTCCCCGTCGGCAATGGCGAAGGCAACTGCACGCACATGATCACTTATCACGCGCATGGCAATATCGGTGTCGGTATCTTTGCCATAGGTCTTACCGGTAAGTTCACAAAGCCTCTTTATATAGGGCTGAAAAACATCAGTGTCGTAGTTGGACTGCTTTCCCTGAAGCACCATACAAAGTCTTTCAAAACCCATTCCGGTATCTACATGTTTTGCCTTAAGGGGATGAAGGCTCTGATCAGACAGCCTGTTGAATTGTATAAATACCAGGTTCCATATTTCTATAACAAGCGGGTGGTCCATGTTTACCAGATCACGACCCGGAGTTTTCAGCTTTTCTTCTGCGTCCCTAATATCCACATGAATCTCTGAGCAGGGACCACAAGGACCTGTTTCGCCCATTTCCCAGAAATTGTCTTTCTTACTCCCATAAAGGATCCTCTCTTCAGGAACGTATTGCTTCCAGAATTCTCTGGCTTCCTCATCAGGCTCCAGGTTATCCAGCTTATCACCACCAAAAACCGTAACATAAAGGCTCTCCTTATCAATTCCATAGACTTCGGTAAGCAGCTCCCAGGCCCATTGTATGGCTTCTTTTTTAAAATAATCGCCGAAACTCCAGTTCCCGAGCATCTCAAACATGGTATGATGGTAGGTATCATGCCCTACTTCATCCAGGTCATTGTGCTTGCCGGAAACCCTCAAACATTTTTGTGAATTGGCAACGCGCAGATTTTTTGCCGGAAGATTATCCAGAAAGATATCTTTAAACTGGTTCATCCCGGCGTTGGTAAACATCAAAGTTGGGTCGTTTTTAACGACCATTGGGGCAGATTTATCGATAAAGTGCTGTCTTGATTCAAAGAAATTCAGAAAAGTTTGACGGATCCGGATGGAGTTCATTGAAAATGAGTAGTTTTTTAGGTATTTTGCATTATTTTTTTTCGTAAAATCACTGACAAAATTAAATTAATTTTATTTAGTTTTGTAACTAATTAATTGAATACAACGTAAATTAGAAATAGTAAAGATTTTCAATACGATTTTACAGCCTGGGGAGGCAGGTTCAAAATACGATAAAAAATTGAAAACTTCCGGATAAGCACTTACTTATGACGAAAATCAAATACCAATTTAACACCAAATCCCTTGCGGTGGAGCCTGTAAGGGAAACATTGTGGGATAAGGCAAAAAGGTTTCTGCGAATTGTACTGGCAGGTATGGTATTCTCAGTGATAGTGCTCAGTATTGGTTATACCTTTTTTGATTCCCCAAAGGAAAAGATGCTGTTAAGGGAAATTGAGCAATTCAAGCTTAATTTTGAGATCATGAACGATAAAATTGACATCCTTGCAACTGTACTGGAGGATATCGAGCATCGCGATGATCAGATCTACCGGGTAATTTTTGAGGCTGAACCCGTTCCCCGAACCATTCGTGATGCTGCTTTTGGTGGTGTTGACCGTTATGATCACCTGGAAGGATTTGGCAACAGCGAACTTATAAAATCTACGATGCAGCGCATCGATCAGCTTTCAAGACAGCTTTATGTGCAGTCTATTTCGTACGATGAGGTTTTTGAGATGGCAAAAGACAAAACCGATATGCTTGCCTCTATTCCTGCAATCGTTCCCATTGAAAAAGGTACTCAAAGGTTGGTATCTGGTTTTGGACCGCGTATTCACCCCATATACAAAACACTTAGAATGCATAACGGGGTGGATTTTACTGCTCCCACCGGCACACCCATTTATGCTCCCGGTAATGCAGTGGTAAAAACTGTAGAGCGCAACAGGCACGGATACGGTCTTATGATCGTTCTTGATCACGGCTATGGATATGAAACCCTTTATGCCCACCTTAGCAAGTTCAATGTAAGACAAGGGCAAAAAGTAAAAAGAGGTGAAGTAATCGGATTTGTAGGAAATACCGGAGTGTCAACAGCTCCTCACCTGCACTACGAGGTGATACGTCATGGGCGTAGGGTTAACCCGGTTAACTATTTCTTTAATGATCTTACACCCGAAGAATTTGAATACATTATTGAAGTGGCATCGCGTGTAAACCAGTCACTTTCTTAAATGAAAATATACCCCCAAAAAACAAAAAAGAAGCTGTCTCTATTCCGGGACAGCTTCTTTTTTTGATTTCTGATCAGAGCTCCTCTTTCCGGGTTATGATCCCATGATCGCTGATAAAAAGCTCTGACTGGGGGAAATCTTCTGCCAGAAGCCGCTGTAATGAACGGATAGCGCCCCTGTTGCGATCAATGACGGGCTCTCCGCGACCAATTTGCCTTATGGGAGTTACTTCTGCTTTCATGAACTTACCATCGCGATCGGTAAATACTTTGATCACCGGTGCAATGCCATTTTCGCCCCGCAGGTTAAATCTTGCATAGGTACAAAAGTTGCCCAGGCTGTATGCGATAAAGCGGTCTTTGTAAAGATCCACAGAGCGTGTAACATGAGGGCCATGCCCAAAAACCACATCGGCCCCTGCATCGATCACTTTCCGGGCAAAGTTGCAAACATTCCCCCGGTTCTCTCCATAATAGAATTCCGTTTCGCAGGTCACATTCTGATGGTCAGCACCCTCTGCTCCCCCGTGAAAAGAGACAATGACAATATCCGAATTTTCCTTTAATTCCCTGACAATACGCTGAGCATTGGGGATATCATGAATGCTGACCGTGCCCACATTGGGAGCAAAAGCAGCCATCCCAAAACGGATACCCTTTCTTTCAATAATCGTTACAGGATGATCCAGCGTACCAGCATAAGCAATACCTGCTCTGCGGAGTGCCTCAACGGTTGCCACCCGCCCTTCTGGCCCAAAATCCCCTGTATGGTTGTTAGCCAGGCTTACCATATCAAACCCTGCATCCACCAGGTTGTAAACGTATCTCTCAGGAGAACGGAATGCAAAACACAGATCAGGATTTCTGCACCGCTTTACTGTGCCCTCGCCATCCAGTAAAACACCTTCCAGGTTGCCAAAGGTTACCGTTGCATTTTGAAGAACATGATGAAGAGGTATAAGCAAGTCGCGGCCATCATTGGGAGGCAGGAAGGATGTATTGGGATAATCTGTCCCCATCATTATATCTCCTACTCCTATAATAGTAACAATATCATCAGACAGGTATAACTCAGGTACCTCCATAATCCCGGGAGCCCTGGGCGAGATGAGCTGTATGGGTGGTTGCTCAATGTTTACATCAATCCTTTTAACTTCTATGATGCGTCTTCCACGCTGGGCAAAAGCAGTATCAACATGCAAAAGAAAGATGAAAACAGAAAGTAGAAAAGCTGAAGGGTATTTCATGGCAGTTTAAATATGAATAGAAAACATCAACAGGGATATTCTTTTATAGCTCATCAAATAATTTTTTCCGGATAACGAAGCCCAAAATTAATAGTTTTAAAAAACACTCAACAAATAAACAAGAGCTCTCACAAAGTTTTCTTTGCATCCTATGTATAACTTTCCTAATTTTACAATCGCCCGTGAGGCATGACACATCATTTGCCATGGAACAAGAACATCAGATTGCAAGGATTTATTATACCATCGGAGAGGTAGCCGATATGTTTAAGGTAAACACATCGCTGATACGTTTCTGGGAAAAGGAATTCGACATCATCCAGCCCAAAAAAAACAAAAAAGGGAACCGCCTTTTCACCCAGAAAGATGTGGATAATTTTCATCTGATCTATAATCTTGTAAAAGAGAGGGGTTATACGCTAAAAGGTGCCAGGGAGAAGCTGAAAAAGAATCCGGAGGACACCCTGAAGGAATACGAGATCATCAGATCACTTAATAAAATTGAAAACTTCCTCATTGATGTTAAAAAACACCTGGAGCCCTGATGTTGAATTACTCTCTGAAATGGTTTCCGCTTTTCATGGGCAGAACAGCAGCCAAAACAAGCGTTACACTTACATATATCGGGTAAACTAAAGCAACCAGTGGGAATAACCATAGCAGTTTCCGGTCGCCAAAAAACGTTCCAACCCTTGCCAGCAATCCAAAGTCTGCCAAAGATTTAATGCCCCACACAATTGCTAAAAACACCAGACCACCAGGCCAGAAGATAGAAGTAACCAGAAGCACGATAATCAACAAATTCATCATGGCTACTACACACCCGCTGATCAGGGTAAAGGGATCGGAGAACTTGCCTGATTTGCCTGCCCACCGTATCCTTTGTCGTAAAAATTGCATCAGGGTTTTACTGGCCCCGGTTTGAACAATGGCCTCCTGATCATGAAGATAAACAATGGAACCCGGATACCTTTTTTTAAAGGCATGTAACAGAAAAACATCATCTCCCGAAGGGGAATCTTTGCCCCTTACTTGCCCCACAACTTCTTCCCACCCCTTTTTTCTGAAAGCCAGGTTTGCCCCGTTGCAAAGCACCGGCATACCCCAGCCTGCGCTGCCTCCCGTTGAAGCAGAAAGGCTATGAAACTCCAGCGCCTGCATTCTTTTAAACAACCCACCTTTTTCGGCTTTTATTACTACCGGTCCGATTACAAAATTTACCTCATCGGTAAATACCTTACCCATACTGATCAACCAATGGAATCCCATACTGCAGTCAGCATCTGTAGTAATGATGATCTCTCCCTTTGCTTGCAAAATGGCACGGTTCAAAGCTCCCTTTTTTCCTTTTTGATCCTGCTCGCTGGGAAGGATCAATTTAAAATGACTTTTATCGCGAATAAACTCGCTGATGATCTCTTTGCTGCTGTCGGTTGAGAAGTCATCGCTCAACAGGATTTCGTAGTTGCCCCCGGGGTAATGCAGGCCCGATAAGCAAGCCAATAACCGTGGGAGTTTTTCCTGCTCGTTCCTGAATGCTACCACTACAGATAAAAATGGAATTTGTGACCGGAGCTTCAACTTCCTTTGTTCTCCTCTATTCCAGCCAGTGTAAAACAGTGCAACCAGAAAAATATATGGCAGCACAGCAATCGTTGCAAGAATTACGATCAGATCATTCTCCATTTTTATACAGACTCTTTCATTACATAGCATTTGCAGGAAAACCCAGGTTTTTACTGTTTTGAAGGCAAGCCCAACGCAGCATATGGCGGTTTCTTGCAGGCATTACATAAGCATGGAAAGCATTTGACTGCCCCGCAGCAGCTATTTTTTATGTACTTTTGCCCAGAGAGGCATAGCGATTGATTCGTTTAACAATTGTTTTACAAACCTACAAAAGTGGCTGAAAAAATAATATTGGGTATTGACCCCGGCACCAACAACATGGGGCTTGGGGTTATTGAAGTCAAAGGTAATAAAATAGAGATCATAACGATGGATATCCTCAAGCTGGAAAAACTCAAAGATCACCCCCTTAAGCTGAAAAAGATCTTTGAAACCACCCTGCGGACCATTGATCACTTTCATCCTGATGAACTGGCCATTGAAAGTCCGTTTTATGGGAAGAACATACAATCGATGCTAAAGCTGGGACGCGCACAGGGAGTGGCTATAGCAGCAGCTTTGTATCGCAACATACCGGTATTTGAATACTCTCCCCGAAAGATCAAACAGTCTATCACCGGTAAAGGTGGAGCTTCCAAAGAGCAGGTGGCCGGATTACTGGCCGGATTATTGTCTATGAAATCCATTCCTGATTACCTTGATATAACCGATGCGCTGGCAGTGGCAGTGTGCCATCATTTCCAGGGCTCCGCTATTTCCGATCAATCATCATCATACACGGGCTGGAAAGCGTTTATAAGTCAGAACCCTGACCGGATCAAGAAATAGGCACTATAACTTAGAGGCAATTCTTTCAGCAATCAGCACAAACTCTTCCTGGCTGAGTTTTAATTTGGGCTTTTTGAAGTCTATATCATAAATACCATTTATAGGCACAAGGTGGATATGTGCATGGGCCACTTCAAGACCAATTACTGCAATGCCAACCTTTTCGCACTGAATAGTTTTTTTGAGGGCAACAGCCACTTTCTTGGCAAAAAGAAACAATTGCTGGTACTCCTGATCCTCAATATCAAATATGTAATCGGTTTCCCTTTTGGGGATTACCAGTGTATGCCCCTTTGCCAGGGGATTGATATCCAGAAAAGCAAGGAAGTTTTCATCTTCAGCTACTTTGTAGCAAGGAATATCTCCTGCAACGATTTTTGAAAAGATAGTTGGCATGATCTAAACAATTATGGAGTTAGACTTTTAGGGATTGTACTGTAAAAATAAAAAAAAGCCGGTTATTGTAAACAACCGGCTTTTACATTTTTTGTTGTGTAGGGTTACCTGGAAACCTCAAGTATTTCAAAGGTAAGCAAGCCGGCAGGCACCTGAATTTCGACCTGTTCGCCCTGTTTTTTGCCAAGCAAACCTCTGGCTATCGGACTGCTGACAGAGATCTTGCCTTCCTTGATATTGGCTTCATTTTCGGGAACAAGGGTATAGCTCATGGAGGCCTTGTTCTTGAGATTTTTCAGCTTAACAGTTGACAAGATGGATACTTTCCCTTCTTCCAGTTGCGACTCATCAATAACACGTGCACTGCTAAGTGTATTTTCAAGTTTTGAAATCTTCAACTCCAGCATGCCCTGGGCATTTTTAGCTGCATCATATTCAGCATTTTCAGAAAGGTCGCCTTTTTCCCTTGCCTCGGCAATTTGCTGCGATATGGCAGGACGCTCTACAGACTTCAGATGCTCAAGCTCCCCTTTCAATTTTTCCAGACCATCCTTGGTAAAATACTTAACCTCATTCATGACATATAAAATTACAGTTTAACAATGCCCCTGCATTATTTTCTCTTCAATGAAAAAAAAGGATTTATTATCAGGGGCTTAAATCGGATTATTTAATTTGGGTGATTGTTTGCTTTGTAAGTGCCCCTGTGTTGCAAAAACCTGTTGGATTAACCGGTGGGGTATGGACTAAAACAGACCCAACCGGGCCGGGAAAAACAGACCAGATCACTGATTTATCCGGCAAAATTAAGGACTTTGACAAAAACGCATTCTGCTTCCTGAGATACATAGCAATAGCAGCAGAAAATTGATTTTTTCTGCACAAAAAATGCCTGTATAATAAGAAGAGTAGCATCAAAAAATATAAATTCTGTTATTCAACGACTATAAAAAAAGAGTTGACAGCCTGTAGTACAAAAACCAAACTGACAACTATTGTTAAAAAAGCTTTCCGCAAAAGCCAGGGAGATCTATCATTTAGCACTCCCTTAAAAAGAAACTGCAAACTTACGCCTGCAGCTACAAAAATAGCCTTTTTTTTAATACAAATTAAAATTTGGAAAAAAATTAGGGTGCAACACTTGCTTATACCTGATAAAAACAGTTACCTGAAATGCTTCCTGTTAATAATCTCTGCATAGATAATAGCTTTTCTGGCATCAAAGTCAAAATCAGGTTTAAAAGTCTCTTCTTCATCCAGTTCCACGACCGCTAGTTTAGCATCTTCTTCTTCAGTTTTTTTATTTGACCTTTCATACGATTTAATCAGATCTTCCAAGGTTTCTACTTTTCCCTCTGCAGAGAATTCAAAATCCTCCTCTACCGCTCCTTCAAACTTTTCTACCTCTTCAGCAGCTACTTCCTCAAAGGGGCTGTTCTCAAATCTTCTTCCATCATCTCTTCTTTCGTCCCTGCTCCTGTCATCCCTTCTTCTTTCATCCCTTTCTTCCATACTACTGGCGTCCCTTCTTCTTTCATCCCTGCTCCTGTCGTCCATTCTTCTTTCATCCCTGCTCCTGTCGTCCATTCTTCTTTGGTCCCGTTCCTCCATATATGTTGGTTGAGGTGCAGGTTGCGGTTTCTTTACTGTAGTATCGGCACCAAAAAAATCATCAAGCAGATCCTCAAATTCGCTCTTCTTTTCAGAAGTAGGGGTAGTTGATGTTGTTGTTGCCGGTTCTTCATAACTTTTGGGTGCGGGTGGTTTGGAAGCTTTTTTCTTTCTTCCTCCCAGAATACTGATAACCAGCCAGACAATAGCAAGTAAAATATATACAAATTCTTCCATACGAATATATTTCTGATATTATTTATTCTTCAATTTAGTTGTTATCTTCCCCTGATCGCATTATACCAACGAACATAAAACGGGCTTCTTCTATTATTGTTTAAACTTTCACTTTTTCTCCTGGTCTCCTTCATGCGCCTTTGTGTTTCGGGGCTTTGCCCCCTGATATGGCGCTGGCGTGCCTGCTGCATGGCCCGCTCGCCTTCTTTTCTTCTTTGTTCCAGCCTTTTTTCATGCTGTCGTTGATCCCTGGCAGCCTGGTATTTTGGCCCACAGGCACTTAATGGCAAAATCAGCAGCAAACCCATAACAAGATAATATCTCAATGATCTTGCTCGTTTCATTGTCAGGTAATCTTTATTTTGGGCAATACATTAGCAAAGTTATAAATTTCAGGTTAACTTTGTTGAATACAACACTAAAGCCGATGGATTTATTTTTAAAAACTACCCTGAGAATTGTATTCCTGAGCCTGTTGTTGCTCGTAATTACAGCATGCACCAAAGAGGATCGTCACCCCGTACCCCTTGTACCGGTTGAATTCAGGATCAACCTGGAATTTCAGTTTATTGAGCTGAATAGTATTGGGGGATGGGTGAATGTAACCGGTGGTTTTGGAGGGGTTGTTATTTATCGCATGTCTGTTGATCAGTTTACAGCCTTTGACCGTGCCTGTCCGGTGCATCCTTATGACCAGGAGGCCAGGCTTGTAGTAGAAGACCCGCCCATTGCCAAATGCAATGTATGCGGGTCTACCTATCTTTTACTCGACGGCTCACCAATTTCCGGTCCGGCAAAGCATCCACTGAGGCCTTATCGTACCGTATTTGATGACCCGTTTTTATATGTTACAAATTTTTAAGGGAAAAGGGAAAACCACCCCTGCCCTCTTTTAATATCTGTAATGTTCAGGCTTATAGGGTCCTGAATGATTAACACCTATATAAGCAGCCTGTTCTGGTGTAAGGGTGGTAAGTTTTACACCGATCTTTTCCAGGTGCAGCCTTGCAACCTCTTCGTCCAGATGCTTGGGCAAACGATAAACACCAATTTCATAGTTATTCTTCCAGAGTTCCATCTGTGCTACTACCTGATTGGTAAAAGAGTTGCTCATTACAAATGATGGGTGACCGGTGGCGCATCCAAGATTTACAAGCCTACCCTCGGCCAGCATAAAGATCTCATGGCCATCAGGGAAAACATACTTATCTACCTGAGGTTTAATGTTTACCTTTTGAATACCCGGGGTAGTATCAAGCTGATCAACCTGAATCTCATTATCAAAGTGGCCAATGTTGCAAACAATAGCCTGATCTTTCATTTTTTTCATGTGCTCAACGGTGATCACATCTTTATTTCCCGTTGCCGTTACAAAAATATTTCCTTCATCCAGGGCCTCTTCAACAGTTTTTACTTCAAAGCCTTCCATGGCAGCCTGCAGCGCGCAAATGGGATCAATCTCGGTAACAATTACTCTTGCACCATACCCGCGCATGCTGTTGGCACATCCTTTGCCCACATCGCCATATCCACAAACAACAACCACCTTACCGGCGATCATCACATCGGTGGCTCTTTTAATGCCATCGGCAAGTGATTCGCGGCAACCATAGAGGTTGTCGAACTTTGACTTTGTAACAGAATCATTTACATTGATAGCGGGTACGAGCAATTCACCCTTTTCCATCATCTGGTAAAGGCGGTGCACGCCGGTGGTGGTTTCTTCTGAAACGCCTTTCCATTCTTTTACCATACGGTGCCATTTGCCATGGTCTTTTTCAAGGGCATTTTTCAGAAGCTTCAGGATCTCTGCTTCTTCACGGCTTTCAGGAGTTTTATCCAGTACAGATGCATCGTTTTCTGCCTTGTAACCAAGATGTATCAGCAGGGTTGCGTCGCCGCCATCATCAACAATGAGCTGGGGGCCTTGCCCTCCGGGGAAGGTAAGTGCCTGTTCGGTGCACCACCAGTATTCTTCAAGGGTTTCTCCTTTCCAGGCAAAAACAGGGATGCCTCTTTTTGCAATAGCAGCTGCAGCATGATCCTGTGTTGAAAAAATATTGCAACTGGCCCATCTAACGTTGGCGCCCAGATCTACAAGGGTTTCTATCAATACTGCAGTTTGAACGGTCATGTGCAGTGAGCCCATAACCCTTACATCTTTAAGGGGCTTTTCTTTGCCGTATTTTTCGCGCAGGGCCATAAGGCCAGGCATCTCTTTCTCAGCAATTTCTATCTCTTTTCTTCCAAAATCAGCCAGTGAAATATCAGCTACTTTATAATCAAGTTGTTTTTCGGTGATCACTTTTTCCATTATGAAATTCATTTAAATTTTTTAATTTTGCAAAGGTAACACTTATAACAATAAGTGTAAAATGTCTGATAAGCTATAATACAAATTCAATTACGCATAGGTTCAAACACGGCAGTGAATTAACATGTTATTTTGATTGAGGTAACGGTGTTGGTTTTCGGTTTAGTGCCCATTGCCCCCTAAAAGTAAGAGAATGAGTCTATTTCTGAAAAAAAACATTAAGGATGCCTCCATAGGCATCTGGGAGATCAAAGAGAGCGTAGAAGAGCTTTATGGTCAATTAAAGCTTTCTCCCGAGGAAGAATCTATTTTTTCTTCTCTTAAAACCCCTACCCGTAAACAACACTGGCTCAGCTACCGGATGATATTGCCGTATCTGGTGAGCGAACATGAGCTGAGTGCAATATCCTATGATGAATATGGGAAGCCTTATCTCAACAATGGCGTAAGGCATATTTCGGTTTCCCACTCCGGAAAATACTCGGCACTCATTGCCAGCCCGGTGCATTCGGTGGGAGTTGACATCGAAAGGATTGAAGACAAAATTCAGAAGCTTAGCCACAAGTTTCTTACCGAACAGGAAATATCAGAAGTTGGAAGGGACCTCTCACAGGAGGCCCTTTATATTATGTGGGCTGCCAAAGAAACCCTTTTTAAACTTCATGGCAAACGCGACATCCTGTTTAAAGATCACATTTATATTGCCCCGTTCAACCCACAGAAAGAAGGCCTGATCTACGGTACGATTAAAGCCGACGACGGAGAAAAGATGTACACGGTTCACTACCAGATCCTGGATGAGTACATTCTTTCTTACGCTGTGGACAGGAGCCGGTTCTCCTATCTCTAACCCCAGTTTTTATTGAAACCCTCTTTTTTGAATGCGACCTGAAGTATACTCCTCCATTAAAGAAGCCACTGAAAAAGGGATTAAACAATTAGCTATACTTGTTGATCCTGACAAGGTTAATACTTCAGAATTATTACGCATTGTTGAACTGGCCAATCTTAACCGCATCGATTATCTTTTGGTTGGAGGGAGCTTGATTACAGGCGATTTTTTAGCTGAATGTATCCGGATCATAAAAGAAAACACTACTGCACCTGTGCTGCTATTCCCAGGTAATTCGCTGCAAATCCAACCCGAAGCAGATGGCATTTTACTCCTAAGCCTGATTTCAGGCAGAAACCCGGAGTTGCTGATCGGAAGCCACGTAGTAGCAGCGCCTGTTTTGAGAAAGTCAGGACTTGAGATCATCCCCACTGGGTATATGCTGATTGAGAGCGGCAGGCTTACATCGGTAGTTTACATGAGCAATACCACACCCATTCCTTCTGACAAAACAGATATAGCCACCTGTACAGCTATGGCCGGGGAGATGCTTGGCATGAAAGCCATATACATGGATGCGGGAAGCGGTGCACAAAGACCGGTACCGGGAAAAACTATTGAGCAGGTTAAGCAGAATATATCAATCCCCCTTATAGTAGGTGGAGGGATACGCTGTGAAGCTGCTGCCAGGGTGGCCTGGTCGGCAGGGGCGGATATTGTAGTAGTGGGTAATGCCCTGGAGAAAGATCCTGCTTTTATTGAAAAACTATGTATTGAGAGAGACATCTCAAACAAGGTTAAAGCCTGAAGATAAATACCTTAACACCACTTTCCGGATTATTTAGTCAGGGTTGCAGGTTTAGTATCTCTACTTTTCTGAAATGGGTAGGATGACTTTCGGCCTGCAAAGCAATGTAGCCTTTAGAGAGAGGAGTACCATCTTCCAGCTGAAGCTTTCCATAGGTCATAACGGTATCCCCTTCAAGAATATGGTGTACAATAGAATCGCCATAAACAACCAGTTCAAAGGTAACCCAGTCATCTCCATGAAAAGTGCGTGAATTGGAGTTGATGCAGTGCTCAAATCTCCTTTCCCCGGCTATTTTAACATTGGTACCCGGCGTACAAACACTACCGTTTGGTCTTTCGTTTACACCGTCACCACCCAGCATCTGAGCTTCAACAGAAACGGGGAAATCCTGGTATAGCTCCATGGTTTGGGCAGATTGAGCATGGAACATGATCCCGTTATTGCGGAATGCCCAACCCGGGCCACCCGGAACCTGCTCACCTACAAACCGGTATTCAACCCTGAGCTTGTAATGCGAAAAAGGCTGGTTGTAAAAAATATGCCCAAAACGACCATCAAATTCGTCGTACTCATCATAGCTTACTTTCAGCAACCCGTCTTCTACCCTGAAGGTATTTCCAAAATTATCATTGAGTTCGTAGCCCGTAATCTTCAGGTCCCATCCATCAAGGTTTTCACCATTGAAAAGGGTTATCCATTCTTCCTTTTCGGGAGCTGACTGGCATGCCATCAGAAAAACCATTGGTGCCAGAATAAATAGTAAAACATATCCGAAGAATTTTACTCTTTTTTTCCGCTGTACTTTGAATTGCATTATCATATAGTTTAGTTTTTATAGTAAATAATTCAAGATTTTCAGCAAAGATATATATTTACTCAATAAAAAAGACCTTCCTCCATTATGCGCACAAAATTAGGCAATCAGCATAGAATAAAAAAAAACGTTACTTTTGTGCAAACGATTGTTTGATGATGATATGTCTAAATGCTGGAATACCATTAGATCCAATGGTTCCTCAACCAAGTTATAACAGCTTTTAAAAACTTTGAACGAAACAAAACAGATGTACAAAGAAACCATATTATCAATGCTGGCAGTATTTCTTCTGCCAGCATTCGCGATTACCGGGAAAAGCCAGCAAAACAACTTTAACTGTGGCGATATCTTTACGGATGATCGCGACGGAAAAACCTATGGTACCGTGATGATTGGCAACCAGTGCTGGTTTTCAGAAAACCTGAATACCGGGGTGCAGGTGAATGATCTGCAGCAAACCAACAATCAGATCATCGAAAAAACCTGCTATGAGAACCAGAGGGTAAATTGTGATCAATTTGGCGGGCTTTATACCTGGCATCAGGCCATGAACTGGGATGCATCATCCGGGGATATTTGTCCTGCCGGATGGAAGGTTCCCAGCAAAGAAGAATGGGACGCCCTCCGCATGTACCTGGGATATGAACATGCCGGACAAAAATTAAAAGCTACCCGCGATCACACGCCATCCTGGGACGGAACCAACGAAAGTGGGTTTACAGCGTTGCCTGCTGGTGTAGGGTATGAAGGATTTTTTGGCAGAAGAGGGCATTGGAGCATTTACTGGTCTTCTACCCAGGTTGATGCCAACTATGCCTGGTTTGCACAACTGGACAATTTCTGGTATCCCGCCTCACCTAAATATAAGATCCTCTTCCTGGGTGATCATTTTGTAAAGGAAAACGGCTTTTCCATTCGTTGCATTAAAAAAGACTAATCCGCAAAACAATGATAAAAAACACGAAAAACCTGGCCGGGTTAATGGCCATGGGAGGTTTGCTTGCCTCCTGCACAACAGCGCAAACAGAAGATGAAAAGATCAATTTCCTGCTGATCACCGTGGAGGATATCAGCCCTATGCTGGGTTGCTATGGCGACCCGGTTGCCAAAACACCGATACTGGATCAGCTGGCAAAGGACGGGGTCATGTTTACCAACGTGCATGCCCCCATGGGAGTATGTGCCCCAGCCCGCGCAAGCCTGATCACCGGTATGTACCCATCATCCATCGGGGCCAACAATATGCGCACAAACCGCACAACCCTCCCTGACGGGATTCCACCTCATGAGGCAGTTCCGCCACCGGAGGTGAAATGCTACACGGAATTTTTCCGGGCTGCAGGCTATTATACCACCAACAACGTCAAGACCGATTACCAGTTTAATCCACCCATTACCGCATGGGATGAAAACGCACGAACAGCACATTGGCAGAATCGTCCTGAAGGGATGCCCTTCTTTTCCATTTTCAACATCATGACCTCCCATGAATCCCAGATCTGGGACAGGGCCAACGATCCGGTAGTGATCCGCCCGGAGGATGTGATCCTCCCCCCCTATTATCCTGAATCAGACATAGTGAGGCGAGATGTGGCACGTGCACACAGCAACAATACCATTATGGACCGGGAAGTGGGCGAGATCATTGACCAGCTGAAACAGGACGGACTGTATGACAAGACCATCATCGTGTTTTACTCCGATCATGGTGGCCCCCTTCCCAGGCAAAAAAGGGAGATCTATGACTCGGGGCTGCATGTTCCGTTCATCATCCGTTTTCCCAACAACAAACTGGCAGGAACCGTCATAGACGAACTGATCAGCTTCGTGGATATTCCGCCCACCTTGCTCTCCATGGCCGGCATCGAGCCCCCTGATTATATGCAGGGGCGCGCATTCTGTGGGAAATACAAGTGTGAAAATCCCAGGGAATATATTTTTGCAGCCCGTGACAGGGTTGACAGCGAATACGACATCCGAAGATCTCTCAGAGACCATAATTATCGTTATGTGCGCAATTTTCGTCCTGAGGTTGGTGCATACCAGGAAATTGAATACAGATACAATATTCCCATGATGAAAGAAATGCTCCGCATGCGCGATGAAGGGCTGCTGAATGAGGATCAGATGTACTGGTTCCGCACCACCAAAGAACCGGAAGAGTTTTATGACTTAAACAAAGACCCGCATGAACTCAGGAATATCATTAATGACCCAGCCTATGCCGATGATTTAGAGCGGATGAGAGCAGCATTGTATCAATACATGGATAAGATTGATGACAAGGGATTGATGAGCGAAAAAGAACTGGTGTGGTCCATGTGGCCCGGTGGGGTGCAACCCGCAACCAAGGCCCCTGTGCTTGATCAAAAAGAAAACTATTTTGAACTTACAAGCGCTACTGAGGGAGCATCCATAGCATACATGATCAACCGAAACACTGCGGTGCCACACAAACGATGGTTGCTCTACCATGAGCCACTGCCGGTGTCGCAAGGCGATACTGTTTCTGCAGTGGCCATACGCATCGGTTATAAACAAAGCAAGGAAGTTGATTTTATTTTAAACTGACTTACGCGGTAATAACACGTTTGAATCTAAAAAATCTTCTATCTTTGGGCAAACGATTGTTTTACCCATCAACATAACTTAAACTACTTATTAAAAACATGCTGCAATTTCCAAAAGATTTTATCTGGGGTACTTCAACCTCCGCATACCAGATCGAAGGTGCATGGAACAAAGACGGTAAAGGCCCATCTGTATGGGATGCCTTTTGCACCATACCGGGGAGAACCCATAACGGGGAGTCTGCCCAGGTGACCTGTGACCACTACCACAGGTACAAAGAGGATATTCAACTCATGAAAGCCATGGGACTGAAAGTTTATCGCTTTTCCATTTCCTGGAGCCGTATTATGCCCACAGGCCGTGGCAAAATAAACGAAGAAGGAATCAAATTTTATTCTGATCTGGTTGACGAATGTCTGGCCAACGACATTGAGCCCTGGGCGGCCCTGAATCATTTCGACCTCCCACTGGCACTGGAGTTTGAACTGGATGGCTGGACCAACCCCCAGGTACAGGATCTCTTTGCCGATTATGCTGAGGTATGTTTTCAACGACTGGGCGACCGCATCAAAACCTGGATCACTTTTAACGAAGCCTGGGTTGTGGCCATGCTCTGTTATGGCCTTGGAATATTTGCCCCCGGAAAAACATCCAACAGCCTGCCCTACCAGGCCGGACATAACCTGCTGCTTGCCCATGCCAAAGCTTACCGGGTGTATGATGAAAAATTCCGCCCCACGCAAAAGGGGAAAATCGGTATTACCAATAACTGCGACTGGCGCGAACCCCTTACCGACAGCCAGGCCGACAAAGATGCAGCGCAACGGGCACTGGAGTTCTTTTTTGGCTGGATGACCGACCCCATCTTTTTCGGCGATTACCCACAATCAATGATTGAAAGGGTAAAAGAACGGCTACCCCGGTTTACACCGGAAGAGTCTGCCCTGATAAAAGGCAGCACCGATTTTATTGGCCTCAACCACTATACCACGTTTATGGCCGAACATGTCAGTGAAAATCTCAAAGCGTCAATGCCCTATTCCAACTCAGGTATCGCGGAGGATCAGGACGTAAACCTATCCACCAGGCCCCAATGGGAAATTACCGATATGAAATGGCCCGTGGTGCCCGAAGGGCTCTACAAAATGCTAAAGTGGATTGACGAAAGATATGACCGCCCCATTATCTATATCACAGAGAATGGATGTGCTGTGCCAGACAAGGTGGAGAACGGTCAGGTTAATGATACCCGGCGGATCAACTACCTGGAAGGATATATCAGCAATTGCCACAAAGCCATGAAGGAAGGAGTAGACGTGAGAGGCTATTTCGTATGGTCATTCCTGGATAATTTTGAATGGACACTGGGCTACCAGATGCGCTTTGGATTGCATTATATTGTACCTGAAACCCTGGAACGCATCCCCAAAGCTTCGGCAAAGTGGTTTAAGAAAGTGATAGAGCAAAATGGATTTTAATTGATCTGATTAAATAAGATTTGTATTTTAATTCTACTCTGACATTCTTTATAAGGATCTCCTTACAACTCCACCTTTAGCGCTGTTCACTTCAACAGATAATCCCCTGTTGCTGTCTACCAGCCATTTTACCGTAACCGTTCCCATACCGGGGATATTGCTGACCTCCAGCACTTCCGGATTAACCTTCTGCTCATCCACCACGTTAAGGTCGGCATCATGTACAATCATCCCTGCAACCACACCGGCCCCTTCAATGCTGATATAATTGGGCGGGTCGATGCCAAATTTCAGGTTGGCACCTGAGTGGGTAGGGATCATTCGCGTATTGGCAATAACGGCGGTAACTTCGTATAAACCTCTTCTGATGCGTTTGCTGTTGAGTTCAACAATCTCCAGCTGTGGAGTATGATAAGCATGAAACAATGAAAATGCAGTTACACGGTGAGCTTCCTGTTCCAGGAGAAAACCCGGATTGATCCTTACATAGTTCTTTTTAAACCCACCGATCTGTATTTCACCAAACTGCGGGTGGTCAAAATCTTCCCAGGGAACAAAGGCATCTTCAAACAACAGGTATTTATCAAACTCAAACAATTCGGAAGCCATTCCAAATCCCCGTTGCGGGGTTTCATGAAACAGGAAGTATCTTGAAAAGAGCTCAATGGTAAAGGTAAAAGCACCCCGCATAAGGTGAAACCAGTCTCTTTGTCCGCCATAAACGGTATAGAGGTCTCTGTAGCTGATCAGATAGCGATATCCCGGAACCAGCTTTTCCCCTTTTTCTCCGAGCACATCATAGATCTGAAGATCGTCTCTGAGATAATATTGCAAATCAGCTTCAACCCCCGGCCCCCTCAGAAACATTGCTCCTGTATTGTGATGTGTAAGGGCACCTCCGATATTGGGGTGTGCAACCACAAAATCGCGCACTGCCCTGGATTCAGGAAGCGAGAACGGATAATGGTATGATCCCCGCTGTACATAGTCGGGTTGCCAGTTCCAGCCCCAGTCGCGGTTGTGGTCGTAGTAGCCCACATCGCGGTCTTCATTGAGCCTGCCGTCCCCGTCGCGGTCTATCCCTTCCCAGCCCAGGATATCCCATTCGCCAAATTCGCCGGGCCTGGCACGGATCATCCTTCGCGGATCGTCGGGGTCTTCGCGCCACTGGCCGTAAGGGTTGCGGCGGCGCATCTGGGTGATATGGCCATCACCATTGAGATCGTCAAAGCCATCTTCCCCTTTGAGCCCGTCGCCGTCATCGTCCAGAGGCATGGTGCCACTGCGGGGAGAGCTGTAAGTATTGGGCTGGTTCATGTAGTATTCCCTGCCATCAGGATTCATCACCGGAAGGATATAAAACACTTTTTCGTCAAGCAAACGGGTAATAAATTCGTTGTTTCCATAGTTCTCCAGCAGGTACCAGGCGGTATAAAGGGCAACTTCGGCGGCCTGTACCTCATTGGCATGGATATTTCCATCGATCCAGAAAGCGGGTTTCTCCCTGTGAGGCTTGTTTTGATGATTGGTAATGGTGAGCAGCCATAGATCGCGCTCTTCATAGCTTTTCCCGATGGACTCCAGGGTTACCAGCTGTGGATGCGCTTCCAGGAATTGCTGGTATATTTCGTACAGCCCTTCGTTGGTATTGTAGCGGTTCCATACAATGGGCACCTTTGGATCTGCAGGTGTACCGGATGCTTTAAAGAAATTCCCGATGGCCCGCCCGTCCTGCTCTTGTGCAAGGGCTATAAATGAAAACAAAAGTATTGTAAGGGTGATTAGAATTCTCATAATTTAGGACAGTTTATATAGTTGTCTTCGCCACATGAGTGTATTGCGCAATTCATCGGTATCCCCCAGGATAAATGCCCACACTGACCAATCCATCAATTACGGGATTGAACTATCGCCAAGCCCCGTTCTGTATGTGCAGAATTGGCAGTACAATTTCATGCACTGGGCTTTATTGTAGTTTGTGCTGTACGCTTCTTAAAGTATTCCAAAACTTCTTCCTTTGACATCATGGATAGTTTCTTACTCATTTTGTCTCTTTGTTGACGCATAAATTTTACAGCATCAAAAGTTTTTTCAGTCGTCTTCATATTTTTCAAATTCTCTGGGTGAACGTATTTCTAATTGCCTGTAACCGTGTTACTCATCTTCAGTTAGTATTACAACACCCCCTTTAGCACTATCCACTTTTACAGCGATAGTTCCCCTGCCTTCCACAATCCATTTTACTGTTACTGTACTAATGCCGGGGATATTGTCCACTTCAATAACAGCAGGGTTCACCTTCTGCTCCTCCACCACATTGAGATCGCGGTCGATCACGCGCATGCCTGCCAAAACATTTGCCCCTTCCAGGGAAATGTAGTTTGGCCTTTCGATATTGAATTGCAAATCAATACCGGCATGCGTGGGAATGAGGCGCGTATTGGCCACCACGGCGACCACCTCGCGCAGCCCACCACCCAGATCATTGGTGGTAAGTTCTACAATCTCCAGTTTGGGAGTGTGATAGGCATGAAACAGAGTAAATGCCGTAAGCCGGTGAAGTTCCTGCTCAAGGAGGAAACCGGGATTATTACGAATATAGTTCTTTTTAAACCCACCAATCTGGATCTTTCCAAATTGCGGATGATCATAATCTTCCCAGGGGACAAAGGCATCTTCAAAAAGCAGATACCTGTCAAAAGTAAAATAATCTTCAGCAAATCCCCAACCCCAACCCTGGGGTTTTTCATTAAAGAGGTAATACCTGGAAAACATTTCAGAAGTGAAGGTAAACACCCCCCTCATCATATGGAACCAGTCAATCTGGCCCCCATAAACGGTATAAAGATCTTTGTGTACGATGAGATAGTCATACCCGGGAATGATCCTTTCTCCCAGTTCACCCAGGGCATCATACACCCTGATATCCTGGGGCAGGTAATATTTTGCATCTTCGGCAGCCCCGGGGCCGCGCAACAACATTCCACCGGTATTGTGATGGGTTATGGAGCCGGCAATGTTGGGATGTGCCAGAACAAAGTCGCGCACAGCCCTTGTTTCGGGGAGTGAGAATGGATAGAGGTAGGCTCCCCTTTGCACGTAATCGGGTTGCCAGTTCCAGCCCCAGTCGCGGTTGTGATCGTAATAGCCCACATCCCGGTCTTCATTGAGCCGGCCATCACCATCCCGATCAATCCCTTCCCAGCCCAGCAATTCCCATTCGCCAAATTCGCCGGGAGGTGCCTGCACCATCCTGCGCGGATCGTTGGGATCGCTTCTCCAGTTTCCGTAAGGATTACGACGGCGCATCTGGGTGATGTGCCCATCGCCATTCAAATCATCAAAGCCATCTTCGCCTTTCAGCCCGTCGCCATCATCATCCAGGGGCATGGTGCCACTGCGGGGGCTGCTCGTGGTATTGGGCTGGTTCATATAATATTCACGTCCATCGGGATTCATCACCGGTAGAATGTAAAACACTTTGTCATCCAGCAGCTGGGTAATAAAGGTGTTATTTCCATAGTTTTCGGCCAGGTACCATGCAGTATATACCGAAACTTCAGCGGTCTGGATTTCATTGGCATGAATATTCCCATCTACCCAGAAGGCGGGTTTTTCCTGGTGTGGTTTGTTGTTGTGATTGGTAACAGTGAGCAGCCAAAGGTCTTTCCCTTCATAGCTCTTTCCAATGGATTGCAATTTTACCAGGTTGGGATGCGCCCGTTCAAGCTGCCGGTAGATATCCAGCAGCCCTTCGTTAGTATAATAGCGGTTCCAGCTTATTTGTACCTTTGGATTGGCCGGGGTGCCTGAAGCTTTGAAAAAATTCCCGATGGCCCTGCCATCAGCCTCCTGGGCAACAGCAGGTTTGAAGAATGCGAAAAAAGCGAGAATTATAAGGATTCTTTTCATTTGTAATTTCTTTTTTTGATTCTGGTAATGAAAGATGATCTTCCGTGACTTGTGGTTCCCGTTTTGTTGCAAAGCAAAAAACAGGAAGGTGTTGCAGACGGGGCTAAAGATTCACTGTAACTTCCTTAAAGCCTGAAGCCTCGGCTCCCACTCTTATGGTAACATTACCCCGGCCCTGTATCAGCCAGCTTCTTTGCTCTGAGCTGCGCCCGCCAATGGCACCCATCACTTCCACCGGTTTTCCGCTGATAATGGCCTGATCAGGACCGAGGTTTACCTGCATTACCGTTTTTTGCATCCATCTGACCAGCTCACCGGTTTCGGAAGCGGTGGGAAACGTGCCCCTGTTGAGCACATCCAGGGTTACCCGGGTAAGGTCACGCCCCAGTTTTTCAGTTTTAAGGTTTACAATGTCGATCTGCGGGCGAAGCCTGGCAACATCCAGGATAAAAGCAGTGTGCTTTTCAGCAATGGCATCGACCATTTGGTAAGGAGGATTTTTCATCACAAAAGGAGCAACACCGCCAACTTCCACCAACCTGCCCGGAAAATCGGGGTGATCCACCGGTGTCCAGGGGACAAAAACATTTTCCAGCTGGTTTTCTTCGGCCCAGCGCAAAAAGGAAAGTTCCGCAGAATTGTATTCATCCTTTTCAGCCGATTCGGGTTTAGGCACCTGCCATCCCTGCGTAGAGAAGCTGAAACGGCCATAATGGAAATAGGCCCATTGAAAAAAGTCACCATCGCTTCCGGCTTTTGCTTCCGGAGCAGCACCTTCAAGGTGCTTATTATATAAATGGCTTATTTTCTGATTAATGGCAATGTCCTCTTTTTTCCATCCGGTATGTAAACGTGCATTGGCCTCCCTCTCGCTATATGAAAGCGGTTTGGTAAGATTGTTTGCCTCTCCGAAACTAATTACTGCAAAAACGTTTTTTGCATCATATAAAAAGTCTGCAATAGCTCGGGTTTCAACTTCTGAAACAGCATGTTCTCCGGCACCTCTCTGAAAAACAGGATATTTAAATGTAAAGTTGCGGTTAAAGAATACTCCTTCCTCTCCGTCTTCATTAAACTGCCCATCTTTATCATTGTCAATCCCTTCAGAAAAAAGGAGATACTCACCAATCTCCCCTTTCTCACGGCGGGCTTTCACCATTACTCTTTCATCATCGGGATGCTTTATCCACTCCCCGGTAGGATCCTTCACCCGCATCATGGTGATCAGCCCATCGCTGTTCAGGTCATCATAACCGTCTTCACCGATGCGCCCATCCCTGTCCAGATCGGTGGGGTTGGCATTACCCAGTCGTTCGTAGCGGGGAGTACGAAAATACTGCTCCCGTGCATCGGGCGACATATCAGGAAAAATATAAAAGCTCACGGAATCGAGCAGGTTGCGTACATTTTCTTCAGCTGAAGATGCCAGAATTTTCCCGGCAAACTGCATTGCCAGCTCTGTGCCCAGCAGATGATCGCCCATAACCCCACCAACTATGGCAAGGGCGGGTTTGTTGTCAATATCACCGGTTCCGATGGTAAGCAACCAAATGTCTTTGCCCCCTTCGGTTTTGGCTAACGACTGTACCCTGGCTAATGCCGAATGGCTGCGGCTAAGGGCCTGCAGTTGTTGGCCCAGTTGCTGATGATTGGGATAGTCGGTTGATGATACCTGATTTTGATTGGCAAAAAGGTGAAAAGGAGCTGCCAAAAGTAAAAAGGCAAATGCCAGAAATAAAAAAAGGTACCAACGGCTAATCTGCTTTGTTTTTGATTTTTGTTTTTGAGAAAAGTGCAGATGATTCGTTTCTTTGAGTTGATTCATCGACAATACAACTCCTGGATTCAACATTTTCATGTGTGAGAATTTAGTTATGGTTCTGTAAACTGTCAGAAAAAGAATTGCTAAAATCGGAAATTGTTTTATTCGCAGGGTTTAAATCACGCAAATCGGGGGTTCTTTTAACTTTTTATAGGCTTTTGACTGGTGGCTATTTAATGGTGGGGGTTAGAATTACAATTATCCTTTGCCATTGGCTTAAACCAACGTAATAAAAAGAAACCAAACTTAATGAAGTGTAAATAGAGTGATTATCTTTACCCCTTTAAAGTGCCAAAGATCCTTATCATTTAACTAAATATCTCACAACATAATGAAATTGAAGCGCTACAAATTACTGGTAATATGTCTGTTCATAATTTCGATTACTGCCTGCAAACGTGATTATTATGAAGTTAGATTTGAAAGCAAACATGAAGTTTCCGGGCGTAAATTCGCACTGAATGATATCTCGCCCGAACTGCCTGCCAACTGGGACGATTACAATTATGTGGTCATTGAATTTATGATAACTACCCCACAGCGGTTTCATATTGGTTTTACCACCGAAACCGGCTATAATGAATTGCGGGTTATGAGTTATACTCCCGGTGAATGGAACAAGCTTGCCATTCCACTTCGTTTCTATCGCGAAGAACCAGGGGCCTGGCACGATTTGGCAGGTATGTACAATCAACCACGGCATACGGGTTGGGTAAACCTGGGTGGCAGGCGCATGCCCCTCAGAGGTGTTGACTCCATTGGTATAAGGATGCATGTCCCTATTGATGACCCGGTTTTTCGTATCAGGTCGGTTTCCCTGGAAGTGGATGATCCTGGTGACCAGTATCTGGGAGCAAAGCCGGTGATGGATGAATTTGGCCAATGGAACCTGGGCGATTGGGAAGGGAAGATACATTCTCTCGAACAATTGAGGCAGGAATGGGCTGAGGAAGATGGCCTGCCTTTAAACACAGAGGACTATCGCTATTCAAAATACGGTGGCTATCTGGACGCTCGGATCGATGAGGGAACAGGATTTTTCCGTGTTGAAAAAATTGATGATCGTTGGTGGTTTGTTGATCCCGAGGGTTACCTGTTTCTGTCGCATGCTGTTAACTGTGTTTCACCAGGGCAGGGAGGGCAGGCAGTAAGGATTAGCCATCGCCCCGAACTATTTAAAGTGATGCCACCCGAAGGACATGGTTTCGACCCTGAAAGGCCCGATAATGCTTCCTTCGGCACCTGGAACCTCATTAGAAGATACGGTGATAATTATATGGATAAGGCCATCGATAATATTTTTGTAAGGATGGAGCGATGGGGATTAAATACCATTGCCAATTGGTCGAGCCAGCAGGTAATGCTTCGAAACCAGAAACCATTCTTTACCCAATTGAGAGGGGTAAGGATGGATGGCAATTTAATGGGCCTGGCCGATGTATATGCCCCCGATTTTGAGCAAGCCATTGACGAAGCCGTAAGGCGATCAACTGAGCGCTTTGCCGGGAATCCATGGCTGATAGGCTACTTTACCGGCAATGAGCCCGCCTGGCAGGGTATTGAACTCAGGGTTGCAGAAATAATCCTCAACGAAAGTGACGAAAGGCCCATAAAACAAGAGCTGGTGAGGTATCTGGCACAAGAGGATACACCCGAACGCAGGGTGCAGTTTATACACAATTCTTTTCGTATATTCATCCAGACAGTTGATAAATATCTAAAGATCCATAGCCCCGGGCATCTTAACCTGGGTATCCGCTTTGGCAGTGGCAATTGCCAGGGAGGTGTGGTGGAAATGTGCAAAGGGGTTTTTGATGTTTTCAGCTTTAATTCTTACTCATTGTATCCCAGCCATGAACATATGGATTGCATGGTGGAAATACTTGACATGCCGCTCCTGATCGGGGAGTTTCATTTTGGTACTGTTGACCGCGGAATGGCACAGTCGCTCTGGCAGGTAGATAATCAATATGACCGGGGCACGGCATACCGGTATTATACCGAAAATGCCTTTTCACACCCTGCCCTCATTGGCACCAGCTATTTTCAGTGGCACGACCAGGACCTCACCGGCCGGGGTTATGATGGTGAGAACTACAATTGCGGATTGGTGGATGTAACCGACCGTCCCTATCCTTACCTGGTAGAAGCCATTTCAGAAACCTCAAAAAGGTTGTATCAGGTTCACAAAGGCACACTCAAGCCCTTCGACCAGATGGTAGAACGGGCCCGTGGACATCATGAGATACCGGATCTGTGGAATGAATAAGGGGGATTGGTGGCGACTTAACCGCCACCAACTCCCTCCAAATAAGATCATGAATGCCCCGTAAATTCTACCGAAGGGAGACCACGAAGTAACAGCGAAGCTAAATCTCGTAACTTGTATCCGGACAACCATGAAAATTGATGCAAAAACCAATCAAAAATGAGCATGACTATCATGTAGAATTAAATAGGATTGATAATACCAGCAGAGATTTTGTTAGCTTAATGGATTGAGTAATCGTATTGCGATATAATTCTTAATTTTGCATCGCATTTTAAAATAAAACGACACGCTAAAAAATCATCTCCATGGTACTTTTTTTCGGGGGCAACTCCACTCAGATCATAGCAGTAGAAACCCATCATCAACTGCCTCAGGCAGATATTACCAAACTTGAATGGCTCTTTAGTGGCGCTGGGGTGATCGATAAAGCTCACATGGAGGGCTACTATATCGGCCCCCGCCGCGAAATGATCACCCCATGGAGCACCAATGCGGTAGAGATCACCCAGAATATGGGTATTGATGGCATTTTGCGAATTGAGGAGTTTTTTGGTGTAAACGGACCGGAGGCCGAATTTGACCCCATGCTGCAAGCAATGTACTTTACTTTGGATCAGGATGTTTTTACTATCAACCATCCCCCGGAAGACATAATCTTCGTTGATGATATTGAAACTTACAACCAGAATGAAGGCCTGGCTCTGAGCAATGATGAGGTGGCATACCTCAACCAACTCAGCAAAAAACTGGGAAGAAAGCTCACGGACAGCGAAGTATTCGGTTTTTCCCAGGTCAATTCGGAGCATTGCCGCCACAAGATCTTCAACGGCACATTTATCATCGACGGGGAAGAAAAGCAAAGCACACTGTTTCAACTCATCAAAAAAACTTCAAAGGAGCATCCCAACTATCTCGTTTCAGCATACAAAGACAACGTGGCTTTTATCCAGGGGCCCTTTGCGGTGCAGTTTGCTCCCCTTACCCAGGACAAGCCTGACTTTTTTGTTGAAAAACCCACGGATACGGTCATCTCACTCAAAGCCGAAACCCATAACTTCCCCACCACGGTAGAACCTTTCAACGGTGCAGCAACCGGCACCGGAGGGGAGATCCGCGACCGCCTTGCCGGCGGAAAGGGATCGCTGCCCCTGGCAGGTACAGCAGTTTATATGACTTCATACCCCAGGCCCGACAGGATAAGGTACTGGGAAAACCAGATCGAACAACGCTCCTGGTTGTATCAAACACCTCAACAAATACTTATTAAAGCATCCAATGGTGCCAGCGACTTTGGAAATAAGTTTGGCCAACCCCTGATCTGTGGCTCGGTGCTTACTTTTGAGCATGAAGAAAATGGTAAAACCACAGCCTACGATAAAGTGATCATGCTGGCCGGTGGAATCGGATTTGGGAAAAAGCAAGACAGCCAAAAAGATACACCCACCCCCGGCGATAAGGTGGTAGTGCTGGGAGGTGACAACTATCGCATTGGAATGGGTGGTGGTGCCGTTTCTTCGGTAGCCACGGGCGAATATGCCAATGCCATTGAACTCAATGCAGTGCAGCGCTCCAACCCCGAAATGCAAAAACGGACCATGAATGCCATTCGTGCCATGGTTGAGAAGGATGTGAACCCCGTTGTTTCCATCCATGATCATGGAGCAGGAGGACATTTGAACTGCCTCTCAGAGCTGGTTGAATCAACAGGGGGAACCATTCATATCGACAAGCTCCCCATTGGCGACCCTACCCTTTCGGCCAAAGAGATTGTGGGCAACGAATCGCAGGAGCGAATGGGCCTTGTCATGAAAGAAAAAGACCTGGAAAACCTTGAGCGTATTGCTAAACGCGAACGCGCTCCTATGTATGTGGTAGGAGAAACCACCGGTAATATGCACCTGCGCTTTGAGGACAAAACGGGGAAAGCTCCCATTGATATGAAACTGGATGACTTGTTTGGCAACGCGCCAAAAACCATCATGCAGGATGAAACAGTGGCCGAGCCTCTCAAACCCCTGCAATACGACCCCAATGAACTACCTGAATACCTTGAAAGGGTTCTGCAACTGGAAGCTGTGGCCTGCAAAGACTGGCTCACCAACAAAGTGGACCGTTCGGTTACAGGCCGTGTAGCCAAACAGCAGTGTGCCGGAGAAATTCAGCTTCCCCTTAACAACCCTGGAGTAACAGCGATTGATTATCGGGGCAGAGATGGTGTAGCCACTTCCATTGGCCATGCCCCTGTGGCAGCCCTTATAGACCCTGCAGCAGGCTCAGTACTGGCAGTTGCCGAGGCCCTTACCAACCTGGTATGGGCACCCCTTACCCATGGGCTGGCAGGTGTAAGCCTGAGTGCCAACTGGATGTGGCCTTGCAAAAATCCCGGCGAAGATGCACGCCTTTACAAAGCAGTGGAAGCACTGAGCGACTTTGTTTGCAAGCTGGGCATTAACGTACCTACCGGCAAAGATTCTCTTTCTATGACACAGAAGTATCCCGATGGCAAAAAAGTGATATCCCCGGGTACTGTTATAGT
>SLIL01000209.1 GCA_007135645.1 Bacteroidales bacterium | reverse complement strand
GCAATCATTATTACCGTGCTTACAAAACTTAACCGGAAAGATCAGGCCACCTACCTGGTACGTGAGCTGGCCGAGGTATTTGCTTCGTCGCAGTGGTTGAGCACCCAGACCACCGCCTTTGGCCTGATGGCCATGGCTGATTTTTACAGGGGCACTTCTTTTGACGAGAAGATGCAGGTTGCCTTTACTGAGAATGGGGGCAGGGAAGAAGAGGTATCTACCAGCTCTCTAATCTGGATCAGGGAACTTGCAGTGCCAGCCCAGGATGACAATAAACGGATTGCCTTTAGAAGCAAGGGCAACAATCCGGTCTTTGTAAGGGTGATCCATTCAGGGATCCCCCTGGCAGGACAGGAGATCGCAGGAAGTGAAAACCTTGGAATGGCGGTGCGTTTTACCAATCTTTCCGGGGCAGCCATCAATGTCAGCAACCTGACGCAGGGTACTTCATTCATTGCCGAAGTAACCGTTTCCAATCCCGGACACAGGGGGGATTACAGGGAGATAGCACTTTCACGCATCTTCCCCTCGGGGTGGGAGGTAGGCAATATCCGGATGGATGCAGCTGCGGCAGCTATCCAGCAGGATACCCCAACCTACGAAGATATCCGCGACGACCGTGTTTATACCTATTTTGATCTGCCGGCCAACAGCACCAGGACTTTCAAGGTTATGCTTACGGCTACCTATGAAGGGCGGTATTACCTGCCAGCCTTTAATGTAGAGGCTATGTACGATGCTTCCGTATATGCCCGCAACAGGGGCATGTGGGTAGAGGTTGTGAGGGAGTGACGGTGAAGGGTTTGTGTGGATTCTTTTAAATGTGTCCTCCAATCCTTTGTCAGGTTATTCATTCCCTGGAATCCTCCCTTTTTACAATGAACTTACCCTTATGAGTTCATTGAAAATCTTTTCTCCCGAAGAGGGCCTGGAGGCATCTGTATTGATGATTTCGCCATCCTTCATGATCATATAGGTTGGAAAACCCCGTATCTGCAACCTGGATCTCAACAGGTCGGATTGTTCCTTGTTTAAGTGATAGTGTTTACCAGGGAGGTTATTGTCTTTTACAAAACTGATCCAGGTATTTCGGTCGGAACTGAAGCAGATTGAAACAATGTCAATGTTTCTGCCGGAAATTTTATCATGCAGCTCCAGAAGCCATGGAAATTCTGACCTGCAGGGGCCACACCATACAGCCCAGAAATCCAGGTATAACGTTTTTTCTCTGGATTTTTCAATCAATAGCCCCATTAAGTCGCTTATGGTTTCATCCCGCAATGTATTCTTATGGTCTATGTAAGCTATTTCGTGCAGGGAAATTTGACCCGACTGCTTCAGGCGCTTTTCCAGATCGGCCACTAAAAGTTGATTTTCAAGAATCCCCTGATAGCTGTTGAAGAGTTCCTCAAAATCACTGCTAGATTCCTGAAGCAGTGATCCAATGAGTTTAAAAACCATGATATCCCTTAATAGGCCTTCCTTTTCACCGTTGATGATATTATCCAGACCGATTTTATATGCATCAAAATAGTTGCCCTCATTATAAAGTGACAATACTTCAGGATTGCTTTGAATGTACCTGTCTGCAGCATAGTGCCACAGGTGCAGCCCAAACAGTGAAGAAATGAGGGCATTTTTATCTGTTACTGGAAACAAACCGGTAAGGAAGATGCTGTCATTTGCAGGAAGGTTGTTGTAATGCAGATGGGCTTTGTAATCGATAAGATAATTGGCATTGTTGTAAATAATATCGTATCGTGCCCACTGAACAAACTTTTCCGAAGGACTGAATTTTTCAGCAAACCGGCTTAATTCATCCAGTTCCATGGTCACCTGTTGTTCCAGCTCAGTATGATATTGCCTTATGCTTTTGCCGGAAATATCAGGATTAAAGGCCGGAACCTGTTTAAATGCCCTGAATTTCTGTATATCTTCATTGATCCGTGCATTTCTTCCTCTAAAATTTATATCATAGTTGTTCCGGTTAAATTCCCGCGCATCAAAACTTAAAAATAAACTATCTGATGGCTCAATGAATAATTGCAGGTAACCATTGTTGTGCTCAAAAAGAATATCCTGGCCATGGTAAATGTCGAAGATAAATTTGAAATACCCGGTAGCAGTATCAATTGCCTGCGCATAATTGGTGGAACCCCCTACAAGATCCTGAAAGGACAGACGAACAAATCTTGTTTCGAAATTTTCAATCTTTCCTTCAATCACCACGGGCCCTTTTTGCAAAACATTGCCCTCCTCATTGAACCGGCAAGCCGATAACACTACTATTAATACAAAAACAACAATGGGTGGGGTTTTCATAATGCAGATATTAAGACGGATTATTGTGGTGGTTTTTGTAGTTTTTGAAGTTAAGTATGTCATACGGCCTGTGGTTCGCTATACTATCTCTAAACCAGTCCTTTTCACTAAATCAATTAACGGGGAATCCTCATTATTTGTAAATCTTACTTTTTCAACCAGATAAGGCTCAATTTTCGTATTAACCTTCCTTGTCAAACTCCAAATTTTCCCTGTCAAATAGTCATCTTCAGATTCGGTTACTATCATAACATCAATGTCACTTTCTTCAGTGGCTGTATTTGACAAATGACTACCATAAAGATATGCTTTGTCGATAGAAATCCCCTCAGATCGTAAAAT
>SLIL01000059.1 GCA_007135645.1 Bacteroidales bacterium | reverse complement strand
GCCTCATAACCGTCGGCTGCAAGGTATTCGTTGATATTCTCAGGGTCAATCAAACCGCAGTTGCGCAAAGCAATACGAAGCTGCTTCTTGTAGAAACCCATGTGCTTTGAATCAGGGATCTGCTCCTTTTTCACGGGATCAGTATACAGCAAACGTTTCACAGAACGGCCTTTAATGGCATGCTCAGCAATAATCTCGCTGGCATCTTCGGGTTGCACCTGCACATAAAAGGTATTATCAGGGATCATCTTTACGATCGGTCCCTTTTCGCAGAAGCCAAAGCAGCCGGTTGCCACCACCTGAACCTCGTTTTCCAGGTTATTTTCCTGTACTTCTTTTTTTAAGTTTTCGAAAAGCATTTCGCCGGCAGATGCGTGGCAACCTGTACCACCGCAAACCAGCATATGCATTTTGTATTTTGCCATTCGTTAATTCCTCCTAAGATTTATTTTTTATCAATGGTTTCGTAATTCTGCGGGATGATGCCATCCAGCAACTCTCCGTTTTTAATGTATTTCTCGATGATATCATCGGCTTTTTTCTGATCCACATCACCAAACACGATGGGCTCCTGGCCGGGTAAGGTAACTTCAACGGTAGGCTCGGCAAAGCTGTATCCCATATCGCCCGTCTGGGTTACAATGGCATCAACACTTCTTTTTTCGGTTTCATCAATAAGAAACTCCATGATCTGCTTAGCACCTGAGGCAATGCCACTGGTACCCATGCCTACTCTGATCAATACTCTGCCTTCGGGGTTTTCGCTCTTTTCCCTGAGGGCAATCTTAGACTGAAGATCACTCTTCATCTTTTTCAGGTCTGCTAAAGATTTAATCTTTGTCATTTTTAAATTCTCCCATTTAAATTAGTATAATAGAATTGAGTTAGGGTAATATATTAGGTTGTCATTCATAATTCATCATTTTTCATTTTTCATTCTTCATTCTTCATTCCTCATTCTTCATTCCTCATTCCTCATTCCCCCTTATCTCTCCCAGGTTCTCCCTTATCATATCTTTGAGATAGCGCATCACCGAGGGGTCGTTCAGGGGAATTCCATCCAGCACTTCTTTCACTTCGCGGGTATCGAAAACATATTCCCGCTCATCAATGGTATGTTTATAATACCAGTCAATACCCGTTGTGCCACCCACCAGGATCATCATCACCCCTGGCATATCTCCAAGGGGAGGGCGATCGATATGGTGGAGTCCAAAGTGAACTTTCACCACGGTTCCCCGTCCCGGCTCCGATTCCACGGTAAGATCTCCCCCGGTTTGCTGAGCACTTTGCTTAAACAAGGGTAAACCCATACCTACTTTGCGTGTTGTACGGGTAGTGTAGTAAGGGTCTGTAACCCGTTCCACCACTTCTGCAGCCATCCCTTTCCCATCATCCTGGATCAGGATACTCAACCGGTCAGCTTTGCTATCTTCACGGATATCGATAACAATATTTTTTGCACCGGCACTCACCGAATTCTGAGCAATATCAAGAATGTGAAGCGAGAGATCTTTCATTCTTTGGTAATTCAGTTATTGGGTTATTTTGTTAATAGGTTATTTAGTTGATAAGTTATTCATTCATCATTCATCATTCATCATTCATCATTCATCATTCATCATTCATCATTCATCATTCATCATTCATCATTCATCATTCAAAAAAACCCTCCTCCCCTTCTCCTTCTTCAGCGCCATTCTGATCTCGTCAAATGTCAGTTCTTCCAGTTCAAAGATTGTAGTGGTCTGGCCGATGTCGTGAGGAAAATGGGCATCTGAACTTCTGATAAACGTAAACGGATCCAGGTAAGGGAACTTCTTCACGATTTCGTCGCGGGTAGTATGCTTAGATATCTCAAGTGCATCGGCTTTAATATCGGGCGGCACAAACCCCAGCTGGCTGGTAAGGCTGTATTTGGGCCTGTCGATATGGGCCGGGATAAACAGCCCGTTGAGCTCGTGCACCTTTTTCTCTACCTGATCCAGCGACTGATTGATGGCAGAAATGAGCAGGTGTTCCACCTCTTCAACAATCATTTCCTGCTCGTCGATCACTACCTGGCACCCGAAATATTTGGGGTCGTTCTTAATTTTTGCCAGGTGCTCATCAAGGTATTGCTGGAACTGTGCCAGTGACTCCAGTGTTTCAAAGAACGTAAGGCAATGTGCCTCTTCTTTGGTGGTGACTTCGGCACCACACAGGGTGAAAATCCCTTCTTTTTGTGCCAGTTTCTGAACAAGGGGACCATGCTTTGTTGAATTATGGTCGGCAATACCCAGAATCTGTATATTTCGTTGTGCAGCCGCCTTTACAATATTTGCAGGGCTCATCTCCAGGTCACCGCATGGCGACAGCAGGGTGTGTATGTGCAAATCGGCCCTGAATGGCTGCATCGACATTACTTTTTAATTAATTCCCATAGCCTTCCGGTAACTTCAAATGTTGTCATTGCGGTTCCCAGCAAAGGGATGCCCTCTTCATTGCTTTGTGCCAGGGTATCCTCTTCAGGCTTATGATTATTTACCAGGATAATGGCCGCCATATCCTTAAGCGACGCGATGGCCATTACATTTTTATGTGTTTGCAGGGTTACCCATACTTCACCTGCATCTGCATTGCCCATTACATCGCTGAGCAGATCCGATACGTAGCCACCTGTAATTTCATTGTCAAGTCCCTGCTCACCGCTGTAAATTGTAAGATCCAGTTTTTCTTTTAGCTCTTTTACTGTCATATTTCTGTACCTTTAATTGTTATCGTTGTTTTTTTCCTGCAATTGAAACTTCTCTTTACCCCATATTTTCTGCATGATCTCCATGGATTCTTCGGGGTCAATCTCGCCGGAAGCCTCAAGTCTTTTCTGAATGTAGATGCATTGCCCGATTTCGGCTTGTCCCTGCACAATATCTTCAGCAAAGGAACTGCAAGTGGGAGAGCCGCAGATTCCACAATCCACATAGGGAAGCGTATCCATGATCTCATGCACCTTCTTCATCTTTTTCATGGCCTCTGCAATGTCTTCGTCCAGCTTGTCCATGGAGCGGGGTTGAACCTTTTGCAGGGCAATGGATTCGATGAGTGACTCTTTGTATTTTACAATGGGCCCCGGCGCTGAATACCGGTAATTGTTCTCCAGCTCTTTCTGTGTGGCATAGGCAAACCTCTTACGCATACGCTCCACGGTATAGAAGCGGTTGCTGCTGGTAAGTATTCCTCCGGCACAGCTTTCATCGCAGGCCCTCAGCTCCAGGAAATCAATATCCAGGTTCTCTTCGTTTTCCAGCTGCTCCAGAAACTCAATAACATTGTTGATCTCATCAATGGCCAGCGTACGCCCGGGCATGTAAACGGCTTCACCGTTGGTTGCCGACCAGGTTACCCCTGATGATTTCAGCGGGTCAAGGCTGGGCAGCTGGCAGGTTTTCTTACCAATAAACCCTTGTTTTACAGCTGTATACACTTTGTTGAAAATAAAGTCCATGTTGATCACACCAGTTATAGGAGACTGCTCTTCTCCAACAGGACTTTTTACGGCAGCAATTTTGGCCGCACATGGGGTTATATAGAAGATTCCTATATCATCAGGTTCATTCCCTTCGTCGATCAATTTCTGATTATAATACTGAGCCGCAATATCCAGAGGAGGTTTAAGCAGTATAAGGTTGTCAGTAAGGGTTGGAAAGCGAACCTGTATTAACCTTACAATGGCCGGACAAAAAGCTGACATAAGTGGTTTGCGATCCTGGTTGTTCTCGATATACTGGCTCATCTGCTCCCTAAGGATCTCAACACCATGCTCCACTTCATATACATGCGTGAAGCCGAGCTCCAGCAAAACACTGGATACCTGGGTAAGGGATACCTCATCGGGAAACTGCCCCATCAAAACCGAAGGGATCAGAGCCACCCGCTGCTTATAGCGGAAGATCTCCCTGAAGTCATCCTGCTCAACGATTATGGCTCCCACCGGGCAGGCACGATAGCATTTCCCGCAATCCACGCAAAAGTTGTCCCTGAGTTCTGCCTTGCCCTCCCTGATACGAATGGCCTGTGTTGGGCAAACATTCATACAGTGAGAGCATCCGATACAGACCTCCTTGCGAAACTTTAGTGCATGATGGAAATACTTTGTGCTCACTTGTTGGGTTATTGGGTTAATAGTCATTCATAAATCAAAAATCCTAAATCACAAATCTTTTGCTTCTTTTTTAAAAAACATCGTTATCACTACGGTAGTTCCTTTGTTTACTTCGCTGGTGATCTGGAGGTCGTCGGCGTTTTTTTTCATATTGGGAAGCCCCATTCCTGCGCCAAATCCCATCTCCCTTACTGTGCTGCTGGCGGTTGAAAACCCTTCCTTCATGGCCTGATCGATATCCGGTATCCCGGGACCTTCGTCCACCAGTTTTATCACCACCTTTTCTTCATCAAAATCAACGTAAATGGTACCACTGTATGCATGTGCAACCACGTTTACCTCCGCTTCATAGGTTGCTACCACGGTCCGTTTTATGATGCCCAGATCAACATTGAGTTGCTTCAGTTTCTTTTTGATCTCACTGGAAGCGTATCCTGCCCTGGTGAAGTTTCCTCCTTCTATCTGATATTCAAAGTGCATACAAGGATGATTTTAGAAAACAGGCAATAAGCCTGCATTGTATAAAAGACCGCATGTTTTGAAAACCGAATAGCTGCATTCCAGTACGATGATATCATTTTCCTGTGCCAGCTCGATCATCTCTTCAGAGATTTTTTTGTTACGGGCAAAAACAACACAGTGGATGTCGCTCATTTCAGCTGTACGGAGGGTTTGCATATTTGCCAGCCCCGTTATCAATAAAACATTGTCTTCCCTCAGGGTAAGAACATCACTCATAAGATCCGATGCAAAAGCGATCTTAACCTCATGGTGGGCACGATCATTTCCGCATATGATCTTTGCATTCAAAGTAGTTGCTATTTGTTCAACGGTCATGGCAATCAAACATTGATGAACTTTGGTTTATAATGCACTGATTTCTGTGGTAAAGCAGCATGAAATCAATGCTGTAAAATTTCACTGCAAAGATAACGTGCCTGCAAGGAAAAACCAAGAAATGTTGTTAATATTTTCACATCTCTATTTTTACGTCTAAAATTACAAATATTATTTCTAATAAAATTGTTTCTACGACAAACGAACTTCTATGCCGTTTGACTGTTGTAATTTAGAAACGTTCTAATTAAATGGCAGTTAAAATATTAACAACAAGAGGTGAAATCTGCTCAAAATGGGGCTATTGATTGAGTCTGTTGAGAATAACAGCCAGATCAGAATACACCGAAGTGTTCTCCACAATGATGTTATCTGGCACTTTAATGGATTGCGGGGTAAAATTCCAGATGGCTTTTATTCCCCATGCCACCATAAGATCGGCGGTTTCCTGAGCTTTTGCATCGGGAGTGGTAATGATCCCCAGCCTGACATTCTGCTTTCGTGAGAGATCACGAAATTCGTCAATGGAATGGATCTTTACGTTATTCAGGGTGGTATTGATAACTGCAGGATCGGTATCAAAGCCTGCAATGATATGAAGTCCATAACTTTGAAGCCCCTGGTATTTGATAAGGGCTTTTCCCAGGTTTCCTACACCAAACAGAAAGGCTTTTTCCTGCTGGTCGAAATCAAGAAACGATACAATGGTTTGAATGAGCTTATCAACCTCATAACCAATCTTGGTGCGACCTTTTATACCCGTATAGGCCAGATCTTTGGTCACCAGGGTTGAGTCCATTTTAAAATTCTGGGCTATCTGACCACTGGAAACGTACTCCAGATTGTTTGCTTTTAAGGCCTTTAAAAAACTAAGGTATCCTGGCAATCTTCTAAGAGTGGGTTCCGGAATCTGCCCGGATTCATGCTTACCACTATTGGTTTTAACTCTCATATCGTTTGTTCTTTTGCTTCAATTAGTTGATTTTATGATTATTGTATAATTTATCGGACTTGTGATCCGGCACCCTATTAAATAATTATTTCTGCATTGCAAATTTAATATTTATAACAACATTGCAAATAATAAAATCAATATGTTGTTAATAAATTAACATCGCTCGTTTCTTTGCCCTGTTTTTACAATAATCAATCTTCTGTTTTTATGATAGTTAACAAACTTCAAGCGTGCTTTACTCCCTGTAAAGATAAATATAAAACGAAGAGTTTCCTTTAAATCATTCAGCCCTACTTCGCTATTTGAACAATATTTTCTTTAAATAAAGATAAACAGGGAGTGTTTGTTCAATCAAAAAAAGGTTTTTAAGCCGGGGTCCTGACCCGGACCCCGGTCAATAAAAACCTTTCAATCTTAGTTAATTGAACGCTTTAGTAACGTTTTCTTGGATAATAGTGGGTATGCAACAAATCGTGTGATCTGTGCCCAAGAGGTTTGTGCAGGAATGATTTGTAAATTTCTGTAACCTCGGGGTTCTCATGCGATTTACGCAATACCATCTTCTCATCTTCTTCATAAATGGCAGCTGCACGTTTCTTGCGGATTTCCATGTTTGTGGGTATGGGCTGACCGCCACCACCAATACAACCACTTGGGCAGGCCATCACTTCAATAAAGTGATAATCTGCCTCCCCGGATTTGATCTTGTTCATCAACTCCTTGGCATTGGCAAGTCCGTGGGCAATAGCAATCTTCAACTCCACTCCTTCCAGGAAGCTCCACTCTTCTTTCACATCCTTGATCTTTACGGCGGCCTCCTTAATCCCGTCCATACCTCTCACAGGTTTAATGTTCAGGTTGGCAAACGGGACTTCTCTTCCTGTAACAATCTCATAAGCTGTACGCAGAGCGGCTTCCATTACCCCACCGGTAGCTCCGAAAATTACTGCGGCACCGGTAGATTCGCCCAGGATGCTGTCGTATTTTTCATCTTCCAGCTTTTCAAAATCTATTCCTGCCTGATGGATCATCCGTCCAAGCTCACGGGTGGTAAGTACAAAGTCTACATCTTTGTAGCCGCTGCCACGCATCTCGGGTCTTTCTGCTTCGTATTTCTTGGCCGTACATGGCATGATGGAAACTACCACCATATCCGCTGGGTTCTTGTTGATCTTCTCAGCATAATAAGTTTTAGCCAGGGGGCCAAACATCTGCTGGGGTGATTTACAGGTAGAAAGGTTATCAAGCATATCGGGGAAAATGTGCTCCTGGAACTTGATCCAGCCGGGCGAGCAGCTGGTCATCATGGGCAGGGCCACTTCCTTGCCGTCAACCAATGCTTCCTTGAGCCTGGTGAGCAGCTCCGTACCTTCCTCCATAATGGTAAGGTCGGCGGTAAAGTCGGTATCCAGTACCTTGTCAAACCCAAGTCTGCGCAGCGCAGCAACCATTTTTCCGGTCGACCTGTTGGGTCCAAGGCCAAACTCTTCACTAATGGCAACCCGTGTGGCAGGAGCGGTTTGCACCACAACGAATTTCTTCGGATCGTAGATGGCATCAAACACCTGGTCGATATAGTTGCGCTCTACCAGCGAAGCGGTGGGGCAGCGATTGATACACTGTCCGCAGTTGGTACAAACAACGTCGTTCATGGGCTTGTCGAGGAAGGTAGAGATTTTCATCTCTTTCCCTTTGTGGGTAACGGCCAGGGCGCTCACTGCCTGCAATTCTGTACAGGTCCTTACGCAGCGCTGGCAACGGATACACTTGGAATCGTCCTTCTCAATGGATGGGGATGAAATATCAATTTCATTTTTACTCCGTACATCCAGGAAGATATGATCACCCGTGCGGTATTCATTGGCCATTTCCTGAAGCTCGCAGTAGCCGCTCTTAAAGCATTTGGTGCAGTCTGCATTGTGCTCAGAAAGCAATAGTTCGATAATATTTTTGCGTGCCTGCCTCACCTTCATACTGTTGGTAAGCACTTCCATACCTTCTGATACGGGAGTGGCACAGGCTGCAGGGAGCAGTCTGTTTCCAACCTGCTCAACAACGCATACACGGCAATTTCCGGCCACACAAAGGTCATCATGATGACACAGGGTGGGGATTTTAAAGTTCAGCTGACGTGCCGCATCCAGAATAGTAGTGCCTTCATCAACCGAAACGTTTAAATTATTGACTTTCAGATTTACTTTATATGTACTCATTTTGTTTCTCCTTAATTTAATTGATTAATTATTTTTCCGATTCTTCGGGATTACGGTTCTCCGGTTTCCATTACCAGATGGCCGGGTTAATAAATAATCTCCTCCCTGAAGTTATTGATAATAGAATTGAAGGGGTTGGGTGCTGATTGTCCCAGACCGCACTTGGAGGCAATCTTCATGGTTTCGGAAAGTTTTTGCAGCTCATCCAGGTATGAAGGGGGTTTGATCCCTTTTTTCACTGCTTCAATTCCTTTAAGGAGTTGCTGACATCCTACCCTGCAGGGAGTGCACTGCCCGCATGATTCTTCTTCAAAGAATTCGAGGTAGTCATTAAGAATGTTGTACATGGAGCGTGTGCTGTTGAACAGCATCATGGATCCTCCGGTGGGTATCCCTTCAAAACCGATAACGGTTTCCTTGAAATGCTTCCTTGCCACGCAAAAGCCTGATGCACCGCCAATTTGCACGGCCTTGGTGTCGCCATCGCCAAATTCGTTCACAAAATCTTCGAGACTCATCCCCAGCTCCAGCTCATAAATCCCGGCTTTGGGGGTATCGCCCGAAACGGAGAATACTTTGGAACCGCGGGAGTCGAACGTACCCATATCCTTAAACTGGTTGGGACCTTCCTTGGCGATCATCAGGGCAAATACCAGTGTTTCCACGTTATTGATAGAGGTGGGTTTGCCCAGGTAACCTGAGGTGGTTGGAAATGGTGGTTTATTGCGAGGCTCGCCACGCTTACCTTCCATAGATTCCATGAGAGCTGTTTCTTCGCCACATACATAGGCACCGCTGCCCGATTTGATGCGAATGGTAAAATCAAAGTTCAGCTCCTTCATTTGAGCATGAAACTTGTCAATGGCAGCATAAAGGCTGGGAAGCAGGAAGTTGTACTCGCCCCTGAGGTAGATATACCCTTCGCTGGCTCCGGTTGCTTTGCCACACAGGGCCATACCGCCCAGTACCTTCTCGGGTACCTGGGTAAGGATCTCACGGTCTTTGAATGTTCCCGGCTCACCTTCATCGGCATTGCAAATAACGTATTTTTGATCGGCTTCTTCGTTTTTGGCAAATTTCCACTTCAACCCGGTGGGGAAACCTGCACCCCCGCGTCCGCGAAGGCCCGAATCAATTACATCAAGGATTATTTCGTCCTGAGTGCGTTTAAAGGAACGCTCCAGCACTTCCAGATAATCCACTTTTTCAAAAATCAGGTCAACTTTTTTTATTTTGTTCTCCATAATATGTTCGCTTTAGATAATGAATAAAAACCGGTTTTTACTTCTGCTTAAGGTATTCCTGGATAACCTCCACAGCAGACTGTGGTGTTACTTCCGGATAAACCTCATCGTTGATAAGCATCACCGGGCCTTTGTGGCACCAACCAAGGCAGTTGGCCTGCAAAAGACTGAATTTGCCATCGGAGGTGTTGTCTCCGAGTTTGATCTTCAACAGATCTTCCAAAGCACCTATTACGGCGTCTTTGCCCTTCATGTGGCAGGTAATGGTTTTACATACCCGGATAATATTCTTACCCTTGGGCTTTGTATCCATGAAGGTGTAAAAAGAGGCAGTTCCATAAACATCGGCGGTGCTGATGTCTAACTCTTTGGCTATGGCAACCATGGCCTCTTCCGATAGAAACCTTTCTGACCGTATTACGGCCTGAAGAATGGGCATAAGGCTTTCACGCTTGTGTCCGTGAATTTCTGCCTGCTGTTTTACTAATTCTTCAACATTTGTCATAAAATTAATCCCTTTCTGATTTTTAAAAATGTGTTTTTGAATAGAAAAATGATGTTTTTCGCACCAAATATAAGAAGGCTTTTTGTATTAAATAATTTTTTCTTTAATAATTTGCTTCATTACCCCTAATTTAGAATGAGTTTAAATAATTTTTTCTTGATTATGTATTTATATGCTTGATTTTTAGCTTATTGAAAGAATTCGAATTATTGGATGAAAAACTAATTGAGGGAATTATTTTGCTTCAGACGGGGAATCGTCTGGCTATTTTTACATTATTGCGTTGCACCGGCAATACCTTTAACCATTTAACATACCATTGATAGCCGGCGCTCTTGATTTATGCCAAATTAATTAGCTACTAAGGTATAAATATGAAAAAATTAGGTTTGCCTTTTATATCGAATCGATTTAGCTGCAATTTTACCTTCAGCCTGTTGATCGAAGCACCCCTTCGGCTCCCGTAAATGCGGGATTTCGGGCCTTGTCCCTCAACATTGCAGATTTCCCGGTAACAAAACAAGGAACGAAGCGGTTAAAAAAATTCGCAGCCTGTGATACCCATCATTATTAATAGCAGCAACATTACTTTGCACGATTTATTATTTGCAGAAAAGAATGCAACAAAACAGGCATTGAATTTTTTCAGCGAAGAGACCGCAGTTTTGTCGGGAACCGAGCCGAAAGGCGAGCTC
>SLIL01000152.1 GCA_007135645.1 Bacteroidales bacterium | reverse complement strand
TGAAAAAACTCCGGGAGGCTGGATGCCAAGGCAGTTTGATAACCCGGCCAACCCCAGGGTTCATATAGAAAAAACAGCCCGTGAAATCCTTGAAGACTTTCCGGATGGTTTGGATTACCTGATAACAGGCGTTGGTACAGGTGGCCATATTACCGGGGTAGCCAAAGTGTTGAAAGAAAAGTTTCCCAATATTAAAGTAATTGCCGTTGAGCCGCAACTATCTCCTGTTATTTCGGGCGGAGAACCTGCACCACATCCATTGCAGGGAATTGGTGCCGGATTTATCCCCGCTGTATTGGATAAAGAAATCCTCGATGGTGTAATTACCATTGAAAAGGATGAGGCCTTTGACTTTGTAAGAAAAGCCGCGTTAAATGAAGGATTGTTTATCGGTATATCTTCGGGAGCATCCCTGGCTGCTGTCCATAAAAAACTGCCAGAGATCCCGGAGGGCTCAAAGGTGCTTACATTTTGCTATGATACCGGTGAAAGGTACCTGTCTATTGAAGGCTTGTTCGATTGATCAGGGAATTATAATCCTTTTAATCGTTTTATTTCATTGAAATGATCAATGGACTGTTGTTCGAATCGTTCTCTGGAGGTTTTGCGGTATTCTTCGTATTCCTGGCGAAGTTCTTTGAATTCGGTTTTTGTTTTGTATGATACAACGCTTGCTCTTTTAAACATCAGAAAAACAATTACCATCAAAGCGGCAAGACCTCCTATGATCGACCAAAGCAGCAGATTGTAAAAAGTCTTGTTCATTCCAATGCCAAAGAGAAAAAGGCTGTCACGGTCGCGGATGGCCTGATCTCTTTCTGATTTTGCAATGGTCATGGCATTTTCCAGGGAATCCATTTTTTCCATAAGCCTGGTTTCCTGCATCTTTAATGATCCGATTTCTCGTTTAGCCCTGTTGAGGGAGTCAAGTGAATTTCTTCTGATTCTTTGGAACATGTCTTCGCGGATAGCACGGAAATTATTGTAAATATTTGTGCGATCATGCAGGTAGGAATATTGTTCTTCCAGTATTCCTTCCTCAAACACCTCAGGAAGGGTTTGCGATATTACCGATTGATGACTCCAAAGCAGGGTAACCATTGAAATAACTGCAATAAAACTCAACTTCTGAATTGCTCTCATAGGATCTGGAATAAAGTGAATACTTTGTCGTAAGATACGAATTTTTTTAACGTAAGCGAATATTCTTTGTCTTTAAAATATTCTTTGTTTGCAAAAACATTCTTTTAGGCAGCAAATTTATTATATTTGTAGTTAATAAGAAAAATTTTGTTTAAAAAATACCAGTTTTTGATAAACAAATATCCGGGCAATGCTGTTCTTTTTGAAAAGTACATATTAAAATATTAACAGTTTATGTCCGGAACAGACAAGGAAACAAAAGCGATGTCAAAAACTCAAAAGGGTCCTTCATTTGAACACCTTCTTAAGGATTATTACGAAAAATACAGAAAAGTATTGTCTGGTGGTCCGGAAAAAGCTGTTGCTCTCCATCGCAGCCGTGGAAAACTTACGGCCCGCGAGCGCATAGATGCTCTGTTGGATAAAGACTCCCCATTTCTTGAGTTTTCAGCTCTTGCAGCCAATGGGCAGTATGATGATCAGTTTCCGGCTGCAGGCATTATCACTGGAATTGGAAAAGTAAATGGACGGTTTGTTGTGATTGTGGCCAATGATGCCACTGTTAAGGGTGGTACCTATATTCGTGAAACCATCCGTAAGCATATCCGGGCCCAGGAGATCGCTATAGACAACCACCTTCCTTCTGTTTATCTGGTAGATAGTGGAGGGATTTTCTTGCCCGAGCAGGCAAGGGTATTTCCGGATAAAGAAGATTTTGGCCGGATATTCAGCAATCAGGCACGCATGTCGGCTATGGGGATACCCCAGATCGCTGTTGTTATGGGGTCATGCACCGCCGGTGGGGCATACATCCCTGCCATGTCAGATGAAAGCATTATTGTAAAAAACCAGGGAACAATTTTTATCGGGGGTCCCCCTCTGGTAAAGGCTGCTACCGGAGAAGAGGTTACTGATGAGGAGCTGGGCGGAGGAGATGTACATGCGCGTATATCAGGGGTTGTTGATCATCTGGCAAACGATGATCTGGAAGCGTTAAAAATTTGCCGGGAGATCGCGGCAACTTTTCCCACACCCGATTCGCAGATTGTAAACCGGGTGATAGCGCGCGATCCAATCCTACCTCAGGACGGCTTGCATAATCTTGCTCTTACCGATCCTACCCAATTAATTGATCACAAAAAAGTAATTGAACATATTGCCGATGAGGGGCTCTTTCAACCGTTCAAAGATGAATATGCCAAAACCATAATTACGGGATTTGCCCGCATCAACGGATACATGGTAGGCATCGTTGCCAACAATGGTGTTGTATTTGGCGAAACCGCCCGCAAAGCAGCCCACTTTTTGCAGCTATGTAACTTCAGAAAAATTCCCATTGTGTTTTTACAAAACATAACCGGTTTTATCGTTGGGAAAAAATATGAGCATGAAGGCATTGCCCGCGATGGTGCAAAATGGATACATGCTGTTGCAACCAGCTCGGTGCCAATCATCAGTATTGTAACGGGAGGATCCTATGGAGCAGGGAATTATGCCATGGCGGGCCGGGCTTTCGATCCAAGATTTTTATTTATGTGGCCCAATGCGC
>SLIL01000427.1 GCA_007135645.1 Bacteroidales bacterium | reverse complement strand
GGAAACTGTTAATAAGTTTAAAGTGACATTTAATCTTTGTTTGTCGATCAAAAATCAATAATGGACGAATAAAAAAAACAATTGGAATAACCTAAGTGTAAGGCATTTGCTTTCTGTTGGAAATAAAGCAGTAGTTTTGTGCTGAAAAAAAGGATAATACCCGATACATTAATGAATTATAACCCCATAACCCTGTCTTTTGATAATGAGCAGGAAAAGCTCTATCAGAAGATTTTTTTCAGGGAATCTTTATTCATATCCCGTTTTGCCTTGTTTGTTACTGGGTTTCTTTACGGAATTTTTGGTTACCTTGATTATCTTGTTGCAGGCGAAATGACGCAATTGTTCTGGCTGATCAGGTTCGCTGTGGTGGTTCCTTTGATATTCGGTGCTTTTTTTCTGTCTTTTACCTCACTTTATCAACGCATATGGCAGCCTCTTCTTTTATTCCTGGCTGTTACGGGGGGTGTGGGAATAAGCATTATGGTTGTAAAGATCCCTGATAATATTGCCTATTACGGAGGATTAATGCTTGTTTTTTCTGCTGCTTATTTCTTTGTAAGGCTTAGGTTTGTCATGGCCACCCTGGCAGGGTGGACAATCCTTATTCTTTTTAATTTGTTGTTAATTGGTTTTGGTCAGAGTACACTATCAAATATTGTTTTGTTTAATTTTTTCTATGTTGCTGCCAATGTGATCGGGATGGTAGCAGCGTATCACATAGAATTGTCCGGGCGAAAAAATTTCTACCTGAACCTGCAGCTCAACAGCAAAAAAGAAGAACTGGAGCAGGTCAACAGAAACCTTGAAAAACGAGTAGATGAGCGCACCAGGGACCTGGCTGAAAGCGAAGAACGTTTTCGTAACCTGGCTGAGTTGTTGCCGCTCATGGTGTATGAGATCGATGGCAATGGTAATATAACCTATGCAAATAAAGAGGCCCTTCGACAGATGGGGTATACAGAAGATGAAAGATTTACAGAACTGAATATCCTGAATTTCGTTACCAGTGAATGCACAGAAAAAGCCCTGGCCGATATTCATTTTTCATTCAAAACTTCCGGAATTACCAAAGGAGAATATTTTGCCAGGAGAAAAGACATGAGTTCATTCCCCGTATTGATTTATTCTGTTCCCATAGTAAAAGATGGGCAAGTTGTTGGTCTGCGAAGTGTTGGAATTGACTTAACCGAAGAAAAAGCCAGTGAAAAACTCCGTATCGAACTGGGGATAACCCGGCAAGCGGCCAAATTCAAACAAAACTTCCTGGCCAATATGAGTCATGAGATCCGCACCCCTCTTACAGGTATTCTGGGAGTAAGCGAACTCTTATATAAATCTTCACTGAATAAAGAACAGAAAGAGCTTTTAGCCACATTAAATCTTTCGGTAGATAACCTTGGTGAGATCATTGATCAGATCCTGGATTATTCCAGGCTTGAAGCCGGGAAAATGACAGTAAAATCATCGATTTTCAGAACGTATGGTTTGTTTGAAAACAGCAGGAAATTCTTTTCCACGGTGGTTCAAAAACCACTTAAGCTGAACATTAAGGTGAACGAAAAAATGCCCACCCACCTGATTGCGGATCAACGACGTATTAACCAGGTTTTGACCAACCTGCTTTCCAATGCCATAAAGTTCACACCAGAGGGTACCGTTCATCTTAACTCATGGGTTGATCAATGGATAGGTGAGAATGAATGTATGGTTAAAATTGAAGTGGTTGACACGGGACTGGGTGTCTCAGAAGAAAAGAGAGCCTTGCTTTTTCAACCTTTTTCGCAGGTAGAATACAGTGATACCCGCAATTATGATGGCACCGGACTGGGGTTAACCATTTGCAAGGAGCTGGTTGGGCTTATGGGAGGAGAAGTTGGATTTGAGAGTAAACCCGGCGAGGGAAGCAGATTCTGGTTTACATTTAAAGCCGGAATTGCAGAACCTAAAGAAATAAAAGAAGAGGTCTTTAGTAAAAAGGATGATGAATCAACCGAATCGAAAAAAATACTGCTGGTTGAAGACAAATTGGTAAACCAAAAGGTAATCGGGCTTATCCTCACCTCAATGGGGCATATGGTTTCCTATGCCGTGAATGGCCAAAAGGCCGTTGATATGTATGAGCCAGGACTGTTCGACCTGGTGTTGATGGACATTCAGATGCCGGTTATGGATGGGGTTACTGCAACAAAGCACCTTCGTGAAAAATACAGAGATGAACCCCTAATCGTAGGACTTAGTGCCAATACATTTGAAGGAGCCAGGGAAAACTATATGGATCAGGGAATGGATGACTATCTTACCAAACCTGCCCGGGGCGAAGATTTTGAGAAGTTGTTCAGGAAATGGTTCAGGACTGAAAGCATGTAGCCAAAACCATTGATTAACATAACCCGATATAAGTTACTTTTAAATATAAGCCCCGCTGTGAATTACAACAGCGGGGCTTTTTATATTTAATCCTGACAAGAAAAGAACTACTAATCCTCTTCTTCCTGCTCTGCTTCGTATGCTTTGAGCAGTTTGTCCTGAACATCAGATGGTACCTGCTGGTATTCGGCGTATTTCATTCCGTACATACCGCGGCCACTGGTAAGGGAGCTCAGCGTGGTAGAGAACTTGTTCATTTCGGCCAGGGGAACCTTGGCTTTGATCTTCTGGTAATTGCCTTCGGAGTCCATACCCATGATGAT
>SLIL01000235.1 GCA_007135645.1 Bacteroidales bacterium | reverse complement strand
TATAAAAAGTTTTATCTCTTGCCCAGATAGTCCCGGTAATTATGGCCCCGATAACAATCAACACCCCGGCCAGTACAAAATAAAGGCCCATGTTTTCGTTGCCTGACCGAACTCCAATAGTTCGATAAATTAAAATGAGGGCCACAATAGCAAGAATTGCAAAAAGCGCAACCCTGATACTTTTTCGAATAATTTCTTTTCTTCGGTTTTCCAGCAACTCCAGGTCACTCATCATCTCAGTGTCAAAGAATTTTCTAAACTCATCAAGACTTTTCATACCAATCCAGTTTAAAAAGGAGCAATAAAACTATCGTTAATCTACCTTGATCTTCAACAGGAAAAATCAGCCAAATAAAGATTTGACATCCACATTTTGTCTTTCTCTCTCGCTGATCTCAAATAATGCTTTGGTTTTAAAGTTGAAAGCCATAGCAAACACATTGGAGGGAAACATCTGGCAGGCATTGTTGTAATCGGTAACCGCTGCGTTATATGCCCTGCGGGCAGCACTAAGCTGTTCTTCAACCTCATTGAGACTCCCCTGCAGTTGCAAAAAATTCTGATTTGCCTTCAGGTCGGGATAATTTTCCACTGCTACCATGATACCACCCATAGCGCGTGAAATTTTGTTGTCAAGATCAACTTTTTCGTTATCTGAAAGATTCCCGGAAACGGCTTTTGCACGCATCTCGGTGATATTGGTGAGCGTTTCCCGCTCATGTTCCATATATTTGGAAACGGTTGCCACAAGATTGGGGATGAGATCGTAACGTTTTTTTGCCATGGCATCAATACTGGCAAATGCTTTGTCTGCTGCATTACGGCGGGCAACCAGCCGGTTATATCCCAGAATGGCAAACAGGGCCAAAACCCCAAAAAAGATCAATAATCCTAAACTACCTTCCATATGTGCTAAATTTTTTATGGTTATTACTATACAAATGCAACGGACAAAAATAATGAAATCCCTTCAATAAAACATTAACCGTCGAAAAATATCATTGATTTAACTGCTCTTGTTCATGTTTTGCTATATATCAACTGTTTTTTTTATTAGATCAGGTCTTCATTATAATGTCTGGCAAGCATAACCGTATGAGTCAATTTGCCCTGTTAAACCTGCCTTACCTCAGGTAAGTGTTTGGTTGGGTTTCAATTGCAACTGAAGACTTTTTACATCTCCTCATCAAAATACAGTTTATAAAAGAACTTGCCCCGGTTATCATCAAATCCTTTTTCTATCATATTAGGGTTTCCATGAACATACACATGAAAATTTTTATCCAGCTTGATTACACTTCGAAAGTTTTTCTTATCTTTCTTTACTGCCGGCTGCGCAATATCAAAGGTTTCTTTGGTTAGCAGGTTGTTTTGCTCTGCAAATTGCTTGCGATAATCCCTGTAAGCATCAATCACCACGGATTCCTGCAATACTTCCTGCTCAAAATCCTGAGCAACAAATTCTTCTTTTTCCGTAAAATACTGTACCACTTTTTCTTTCACCTCAAGCTGCCTGTTCCTTGAGATGTCATTATCCTCCGTTAATACCGAATTGCAAAAGCTCTTGCAAAGGGCCATCTGGGACCTGGTTTGATAAAAATCATCATCACGGGGGGATACTTTCAAAAATTGATCCTTCCAGAACTGGCTCTCCTCTGCATTGGTTTTATCCACGATACACATTTTATAACCCATATCCTTTTCCGTATTAAAGATCAGACAACCCTTATCAAGCTTATTGATATTGATGCCATCCTGGTATTCAATATTGCATCCCTCTCCACTGGCATATACCTTCAGAAAGGTATCCTTGTTTTCAGATTTAAAGATGCCAAGGGCATCTGTTAATTCATCATCCACCATGCAGTTATTAAGGTAAACAATATAAAGCTCACCTGATTTTACCTTGGGATGGTGCGATTTATCATACAGATGCTTTGCAATATTTACCGATTGCAGGTCGAAACTTTCACCCGGGGTAAACATCCTGCCTGCGTAATGATACATCTCATTCAGATCCAGATCGGTATCATGCCTGAAGTTGTAAAACCCCAGATCTTTTTTATGAAAGGGTGACAGAAAATACCTTGAGAGCACCGCCTCCAGGTCAGAATCGTTTAGCGGAAAAGCTGTTCTGGAGCAGACCAGTTGTTCATCCCTGGAAGGATTTCCAATCTTATGAACAATGATCTTATCTATGGTTGCATTTGACAAATCGAGCATATAATTATTCTTTGTTGATTTTTACTGTTTCTAATGCTAAAATAAATCCAGGGGATTGATCCCTAAAAATTCTTCCCAATGCAGGCCGGCTTTCCCGATCAGATAAACCTTATGGGGTTTAAAACGGTTTTTAAAGGCCGATATTCCGGCGCGTGAAGCACCTGAACCACTTTTTACCTCAATACCCACGGTCTTGCCTTTGTGCTGCATAATAAAATCCACCTCATCACCCCTGTCTCTCCAGTAATAGAGTTCAAACCCCCTGCTTATGGAATTGTTAACAAGATGAGTACCCACGGCAGACTCAACCCATCTGCCCCATTTTGCCGGATCAGAAATTACATCATCGAAATCAAGATCATGTAAAGCACTCATAAGGGCAGTGTTGTGAACCATAAATTTGGGAGACGAAGAGCGTTGCCTTATTTTATCAGGGTTAAACTTCTCTATTCCTCCCAAAAGCCCTGCCTGATC
>SLIL01000303.1 GCA_007135645.1 Bacteroidales bacterium | reverse complement strand
GTACTGTTGGCCGTGAGGCACTTCATTCCCTCAATGGGATATTGCTGATAAATACGAAAAGCCACAATCATCATTACCACGGCTCCCTGTGGAGTATGGGCGATTTGATCGCGCAACTCCAGAAACTTGCCCAATGTATGGGGGATGCGGTTGATGCTCACCGTGGTTTGGGAAGCATCTTCGTCAAATCCCGATTCAGAAATCGTCCCTGTGATCCATCCTTCCACGGGGTCGTTGTCAGGAGGAAGGATTTCTCCTTCGGGTTTTTCAATTTCGTTTTCTTTCTCGCATGCTGACAGTGCAAGTATAAAAAGAAAACACAGTACTTTCAGGACACTCGTTGTACTTTTCATGGCTATCGGGTTTGTAAGGTTTTGATAAAATGTAAGTATAGAAGGGATAAACAGAGTATGGTTTTCCAGAGTGCCGGTGCTTACTGATTGGGCCGGACGGGGCTATTGGGTTTGTTGTAGGGAAAGAGCATGGATAAAAGTATTACCATAAATACCGCAGATAAAAGACCATGAAAATTAATATGATAGGCCATGAGTCGATCTGCCAGTAATTTCCATGAAAAATGGTTTATCCATAGGTTGTTCTCTTTGAAAAGGCCTTTTTGGGCAAATAACCGATCTGATGGTGAACCGGCAAACTGATTTACTGCAGCTTTTTCGATGATTCCATGCACAAACATGTTTTCATCATCGGTTTCCTGGACAAATGTTATCTTAACAATGGTCAGGTAGTTACCCTGAAAAACTGTGTTACTTTGGGTTCTATCCGTTGCATTTGCAGGGGATAGGGCAAAAACATGATTAAGGATGAGAAAACAAACAATATACTTGTACATGATCGGTGTTTTTGGGAGATTGTTAACAAGATGCTGTATTATTTTGCAAGCAGTGAATCAAGGCTGGCAGCACTATACTGCCAGCCCGATTGTGTAAATCTTTATCATGGTTTCTGGGCACCAAATCCATTTACATTTCCAAAAAGATTAAGTGCTTGTTTCCATGGATATTTATTTCCAAACATGGTTACCTCCGAACTAATGGTGCCCTGCATATTCATGCCCATGGCAGACCGCCACTGGTTGGCCGGCGAATTGCGGTCGAAATCCACCTCTTCGCTGTACCTGGCATTGAGATAGCCTTCCAGGTATGCTTTACAGACTTTAAGGCCTTCAGGGATCTCGTTCCTGTTGCCCGAGACGGTTGCAAACTCAAGATCATCAAAGTCTTTGGCATCAATCCTTATCCTTGTATTGCTGGCCGGGCTGTAGTGCAGGTCTTTGTCTTTGTTTACGAAGAAAATATTGTTATCCAGGTTGATCCAGTCATTATTGGTAAACCTGGTATGGTCAATGGCAGCCAGGATACTGGCACCCACGATATTGTTGTGGATGTTGTAGCTTGCACGGGTCATGATCCGGATACCGTACCCCATATCCTGGAAGTCACTGGTCCGGCTCCAGGAAAAAATGATGGTATTGTAGGCAATCTCCACATCACCACACGAGGTTTGCACCCCTGGGCCACCGGTTTGAGCGCACGTACCGTAAATCTCAATGGCAGCCATTTTATTGGCCACGAAAACATTGTTTTTCACCGTAAATGTTCCACTGCGATGCCCGGCCTGCAGTCCAAAGCTGGCACCATTAATGAATACACAGTTCTGGATGGTAACATCGCCACCGGTGGTTGCACTCACAAACTGTACAAGGGGTTCACCAACGGTAGAGTTTTGATCCCTGGGATTTTCGGTGGGCATCATTAACCGGCCCCTTTCCACCCCTTCCACGATCCCTTCGGTGGCATGATAGGCATTGCGCTCGCCACTGTCAAACACTATGTGGTCTAAAACGGTTCCTGCCACATCGCGGGTAAATCTGAGCAATGCCCTCCGTGAAGTCCTGGCGCTGGCATTGTCGGGCTGTATCAGGGTAGGGTGTGCAACGATATCCTGTTTACTGAATGTTTCATCGTAGCTACCGTAAAGCCTTACCGGCTTGTCACTTTCAATAAACCCCACGTTGAGGGTTCCAAAGTAAACCCCTCCGGCAATGTTGATCCTGGCTCCGGGTTGTGCTTCATTGATGGCTTTGTCAATGTTTTTAAAGGGAGCATTTTTACTGCCATCGTTGCGGTTGCTTCCTTTTTCCATAGATACATAAAGAACCTGGCTTGTTGCCGGGGACTCTTCTGTCTGGGATGGTGCTTTAGACTCAGCTTCTTCCCTTGGTTTGGCTTCCTCTGTTTGTCGTTGAGGAAGTTGCTGTCTTACATCTCTTACCCTGGGTATCTGTGAAAAGGCTGGCATAGTGAGCCAGATGATCAGGATAGAAATGGTTGTGATCCGTATTGCTTTCATAATAAATGTTTTTAGATGTTGATTTCTCAGATCTGTTTTATTTTTCCATTGATTCCTATACCACGGTTGGGTTGGCCATCACCTCCTCATGCATGATGTGGCTGCGAGGTTTTCCATATGTACCATCAGTATTGATGTCTTTCTCTACGTGTAAAGTAAAGAGCTTGCAGTTATCAGAAGTCAGCTCCGCACAAATCTGCACCGTGGTTTCACTGGTATTTTTAACCACCCACTGAGTTTTGGTGGTATCGGCCCACTCTTCTGTGCGCTTGTGTTCCCAGGGCCTGATTGCTGCCGACTTTATCACCCTGGCATCGGGATACTTTTGCGCAAGTGCCATCATGGCTGTATTAATGGCTTCTTCAGCCTGAGGGCCGGTAATGGCCTCAGGTTTCATAACCGTAAGCTTGCTTCGCTCATTCTTGCGCTCCATGTTCATCTCTGTCAATTGCTGCAAGGCATTGGTCATGGATTCCATGCCCGAAGGCTGATCGGCAAACAATGGCCTGAGCTCCTCCACCTGGCTGGTAAACTGGTCCATTTCCCTGGTGCTGATGATATAGGGCTTTCCTTCAGGCTGATTTTGCCAGGCGGTATCCTGGTTCAGAAAATCGATTCTATCCTCAATGGATTGGGTGACCTGCTGAGCCATTTCCTGAAGGGTTTGCGCCAGCCTCGAGGGAAACTCGCGGATTCTTGTTTCAATATCTCTGGCCATACTTTCCAGGGTGATCGAAGGCTGCGCGGGAAAAGATATGGCTTTGTATGCCGTGATAACCTCCTGTGCCTGCCTGTATGCATTTTGCTCTTGCAGCAAAGCATCAACACTGCGCGATGTACCATCAAAGTAAGGTACCGCGCGAAGTTTTTCGCTCCATTGCTGACTAAGCTCCCGGGCCTGTTCAGCGGCTTGTTCACGGGCCTGGTTTTCTCCAGCCTTTTGGGATGCGAGCTGCTGTTCTTCCGCTTCCAGTTTCAAAATGTGTTGTTTGTATTCTTCAAGCTCGGGGAGGTGGGTATAACTACCGGCATATTTGGAATAAAAGGTATCCATTTCTTTCTGCGCCCATTTCAACTCTTTCTTTATCACATGATCGCGGATACGGTTGAGTTGAGCCTGCACCTCAAAAGGGAGTTGGCTGTTTCCTCCTGCCCGGGTGGCCACACCTTTCCTCTCGAGGTCTTTGCGCATTTTTTCAATCTTCTGGAAAAGAGAGCGCAGCTGAAAATCATCCGGAATCTGGCTCTCTGCTTCACGACCCAGGACTTCTGCCTTGTTGAGCAGCTCCACAGCCTCGGTGTTTTTACCACTAAACATGTTATTCTGGGCGTTTCTCAATAAGCCATTTGCTTCCTGTAACTTCTTTTTGGGATCTTCCATCGTTAAAAATTTTTGATGTTAGTTCAGCGATTGATCTGCTGTTTCTTCAACCGTTTTTTGCTTTTTCTTTCCCGCGTAATGCTGGGTTTCACGTTTTATTCCCCTTGTCGTACTGCGAATGGACGATGACAGACCCAGAATCCTTCTGAGTGAGTTCAAAATTTGTTGTAAAGCTCTCATAGTAGTTTGTTTTTAAGTTTGATAAAAAATTTAAAACTGTTAATAGGGTGAAATTTTTTTAATCATTGCATGGGTGATCTTATTTCTGCATTTTTCGAGTTTGTGTTTCAGGCTCAGCAAGGTTTTATGTCCGGGGTTTGCTTTTAGCTGTACAAGCAATAAGCTTTTTACTTTGCGTATCAGATGACTGGATTTAAGCAATTTACCTTGTTTGAGCAACGTATTAGCCTGTATGATCAGCTTTCTGATTATTTTCAATTCCGGTGTCTCTTCATGCCTTCTCATAACCTTACCTGTAAATTGCTCTGAATCGATTATGCTTCATTTAGGGCAAGCACGCGTAACCCATTTTATGTTGTCACGGCATAAAATGCCGTTAGGTGCTTCTGGGCATGACGATACCTAACCGCTTACTGGCTGAGCAACCGGCTGATCCCTGAACTGACTGATAACTTCGTACATTTTATTGATGGGAAGCATGCCATAATCAAGGATAATTTCCCGGCTACCCCATTCCTGGCTTTGTACCTGAAGGATAATACGCTTTTTAAAAAAGCTTTTTCTGGGTTCTGCCGAAACAAGTTTTTCGGGGGTAATAATGCACACCATCATGTTGTCCTGCTGCACAAACATTTCGGGTGGCGAACTGTCAATCAACGACATATTGTATTCCGCAATAATTCGTATGAAGTCTTTGTTTACCTCAAGTCTGCCCAAAAAGCGGGTTTTTTCGATAATAAAATTTACGGTCCAGGTTTGTGTCTTTTGCAAATCCATCTTTTGTCCTCCTGTTCATTAATGATTAATTAAAAATGCCCGTAGGGGGGTTTTGTAACTGAGTTTACTTAAATGCGATGCTGTTTCTCATTCCCTGGAGAGTAGCATTCTCGGTGTGTCCCCTTCCGGTAATTCCAACCTGAATCTGTTTACCGTCTTTTATGGCAATACAAATGGTTTGCGGTAGATTAAAAACTTCAAAGGAGGTACAATAGAATTTCAAGCCCAGCATCTGCACTGTTTGCGGATTGGTTCCATCGTATCTATTGGCCATACTTTGGGCTTGTTTTTCAGCTGTATCTTCACTGAGATTATGCCCTCTTACCCATACTTCAACAACATCATTCCCCCGTGATGCCTGCACTCCACCCTGTATATCCATCGTGTTAAACCCACTGGCAATGGTCATGGTAAAATGTTCGGCTTCATAAAGGTCTCCCTTAATTTCCACAGACCCGGAATCTGAGTTGTTTTTTTGCGCTGAATCACAGGAAGTCCATGTAAGCAGCATCAAGATCATGCACAAGGCATTGTAGCGATTTTTTTTCATCTTGTGTTCTCCTATTTTAATTGATTGACAAAAAAGAGTGATTAGTCGAAACAAATGTAGCATAAGCAGGAGGCGAATAGCATGAGTTAAACTCCCCAAATTAAAATGGGGAATTTTCCCCATCAGGTAGGGAATTTTCCCCATCAGGGTAAATCAGGGTGCGTTAATAGTAGAAAGGGAATGGTAAAGCCAGTAAAAAGGAGAAGGGCAGAAGTCAGTTGCTATTTAGTGCAGCACGAAAATTCACATTTTCCTCAAGGTACTGCCATACCCGGCAAAGCCAGATTGTAAAAGAAGAATAAAGAAGTTCAGAATGGTGGGGTTATTACAGACTGATAATGCCGTTTTTAATGGCATATTTAACCATATCCACAGTGGTTCTCAGTTGTAATTTCTGGAGTATGTTGTTTTTGTGCGACTCTACTGTGCGGACAGAGATGCAAAGCTTGTCAGCAATTTCTTTGAAACTGAGTCCTTCGGAAAAAGCTTTCAGGACCTCCGACTCGCGTTCTGAAAGCTCTTCGGATTCTTTGGGGGTATCTTTCTTTTTTAGTATGGATACATAACTGCGATAAATGATGGCCGCGATGGATTCACCGTAATAGTTTTCTCCTTTTGCAGTAAAACTCAAAGCTTTCAGAAACTCTTCCCGTGAACAGTCTTTGGGCAGAAACCCCATGGCCCCGGCCCGCACGGCCGAGATGATCCAGTCTTCGCTCGCATTGGCACTCAGGATCAAAACCCTCACTGTGGGATATTCCTGGCTTAATTTCTCCGTAATTTCCACCCCATTCATTTCTGGCATGGCAATATCCAGTACCACAATATCGGGCACACAGGTTTTCAGATACTCAAACAACTCTTTACCCGAAGCCATATCAGCCAGCACCTTAAAGGATTTGTCGCCCAGAAGCATGGCACGGATTCCATCACGTACTATTTTATGGTCATCAACAATAACAAGATTTCGGATCTCCATAGTTTGATGTAATATTTTAAGCTATCTGGCCGGTAAAACAACCTTAAAAGTGGTTCCTTCATCCAGGCGACTGTTCACATGTATCTTGCCCTGATTTTTATCCACAAATTCTTTGCAAAGGATCAATCCTACCCCCATACCCTTTTCCTGGTGGTTACCGATTTTGGTGGGGTCACTTGTGATGCTGAACAATTTCTCCAGATCTTGCTCTGCAATGCCGATACCACTGTCGGAAATGGAAACAGAAACATTGGATCCGTTTTCCTGGCTTTCAATCCTGACCCACCCTTTTTCAGGGGTAAATTTAATGGCATTGGAAAGAAGGTTGCGAAAAACTGTATGAATCATATTGTAATCGGCCATAGCCCGATGGTTTTCGTTTACATGAAGCTCAATTTGCAGATTTTTATTGTTACCCATGGCCAGGTGCAGTTCGATCAATTCATCAAACATAGGTTTTAAGTCAATAACTTCTTTTTTTGGGGTTATCCTACCGGTTTGTGATGCAGCCCACTGCAGCAGCCTGTCAAGAAAAGCACATAGTTTTACTGATGAATCCTTTAATTCACCCGTATAGTAACTGACTTCTTCGTTGCTAAGGGTGGAATAGTTGTCGTGCACAGCAGTGGAAATATTGCGGAATGCAGAAATGGGATTTTTCAGATCATGTGCCAGGATATTAAAAAACTTGTCTTTGGTATTGTTGAGCTCTGTAAGTTGATGATTGATAATTGCCAGTTTCTCCTGTGCCCGTTTTTTCAGGTGAAACCTACTGTACAATGTCCCCAGCAATATGAGCAACAGTGCAGATACACCTACCATGATCAGAATGCGTTGCTGCGACCGGTTAAGTGCCAGCTCTTGAACCAGTTTTTCCTGATTCAGCAAAGCCAGCTCTTTTTCCTTTTGTTCGGTTTCATACCTCACCTGAAAGTCGAGCAATTGTTTGCGGGCCCTTTCATTGTAAGTAGAATCCCTGATCTCCACAAGCTTTTTATAGTTCTCCAAAGCCAGCATAAAGTTGCCGGTTTTCTCATGCAGCAAGGAGATCTCCTCATAGTTTTTCTGGATCATGTTATTAAAACCAACCCTTTGAGCAATTTCCAGACTTTGTGTGTAATGGGTCATTGCCTTGTCAAATTCCTCCATTTTAAGGTAGTTCAGCCCAATGTGATTGAGCACTATGGATTCTGACACCAGGATATTGTGTTCCCGGAATATCTCCAGTGCCTGCAACAGATAATCCTCAGCCCTTCCATACTGACCCATCAGAGTATAAATCTCACCGATCTGATCCAGCCTATACCCTTTTCGTACTTCATTTTCAAGCTCAATCTCCAGGTTCAGGGATCTCTCCAGCCAGTCCAGGGCCAGATCAAACTTGCCCTGCGATTTGTAAACCGAAGCAATACTGGCCTTTCTTACGGCCATCTGATGACGATAATTGTTTTCCTGGGCAATTTCAAGGGAACGGTAAAAAAACTCCAGGGCTTTGTCAAAATCACGCCACATTTCATGGATTTTTCCAATGGCATTGAGGGCTAAAGATACATTGACCCAGTCCTCAAAACCTGTATCTATTTCCAGTGCCCTACTGTATGCCTCGAGGCCCTCATCATACCTACCTGCAATTACATGATTGAACCCCAGCTCCCGGGAGGCATAGGAAATCAATGCAGCATCGTTGATGCTCCTTGCTTCCAGCAAGGCTTTTTGAAGTAAATCTGTGGATTCATTGTTTTGCCCGGTAGTCCTGAGATTCATCCCTTTTCTAATATAGGCTTTTACCAGCCCTTTTATGTCGGGACTGACAGAAGTGGTTTGCTGTTCAATAAATTCATCAAGCAAAACCATCGCTTCCTCGCGCATGGAAAGGGCTTCCAACGAGTCCATTCTGGTAAATACGTCTTCGGCTGTACCACGATCCTGACCAACCAGCATAACGGCCTTAAGAATGAACAGACCCGTCAAAAACAAAAATCTGTTTGCTTTTTTAAACATAATTTAGGATTTTTTCAATGGTCAAATATAGAAACAAATAGTTGAAAAACCCATGTTTTATTAAAATTTTTCTGATTTTAATAGAATAATTACAAAGTTTACTCGCTGGAAACTGGCAAAAAGATCTCCTCAAATAATCATTTAACAATAGCCAGAAACCAAGGTCAGTCCATTTGGCCTAAGCCATCTCACCGGTTGCATTTAACAATGAATAAATAAATCGCGGTGAAACCTGGTATCAGAACCTGTAACATTCTGGCAATTAAAAGCAAAACAGATTTAATCAAAGGTTACTCATTGGAATCTTTTATCTGATTTTGTTTCATTCAGGTTCCCGGTTTTTTTCTCAGTCCAGCCATGCCTTTCAGTTTTGTGGATATCAAAATCCGGGATATATGGTTTAATATCGATAAGGGGCGTTTCATTAAGCATGTCGACATTCTCAATGTAAATAGTATTTTTCTCAATTTTCAATAATCGGACAACAGATAATCCAAGCATATTAGGTCTGTTAGGTGCCCTTGTAGCGAAAACCCCATGCTGCTTATTGTCGAGAAAAGGAGTTGTGAGAAGTTCAAATCCTGAAGATTTGTGAAAGTGGTAAATCAGAATAATATGGGAGAATCCTTCCAGGTCTTTAAGTCCTGCCGCAAATTCTGCTTTCAGCACTATTTGCCCTTGTATCCCACTGGCTCCACTTGATTGAATTGGCATACCTTCTTTGGACTTAAAAGGCGTGTAGATTGTTCCTATGGGTTTTATGTTTATTTCTGTTTGCATCTTTTAATCATCCACGAGGTAGCAGCGAAGCTAATTGTTGGCTATTCCATGTTTGCGGGAGTTATTTTATTTTGATTTCCAGATTTTTCCCTAATCCTGTCTCAATTATTCTTCTCAAGGTTGCTAATTCAATGTCTGACCTGTCATTCTCTATTCTCGAGATGTAATTTCTTGTCGTTCCGCTCTTTATGGCCAATTCCTGTTGTGTCAATCCTGATTTCATTCTATTTTCCCGGATTAGTTTACCAATTCTCAATGCTAAATCAGATTTTTCCGGTTTGCTGTATTTTAAAAGTACGTCTGCTCCGATTTCATAAGGAACTCTCTGCTTTTCATTATTTCTCATGGTGATATATTGTTCTACATTGTCCCATGAAAGCGTATTATTTTCAATCTTAGCTTTTTTGAATTCTTGCGGGTCAAATAGAATGTTTGCAGGCGATTTGTCATCAACACCTATTGAATGCAATACTTTTCTGAAGTCAATTATTCTTGCTTCTCCGTTATTATAAACCACGGAAACTGAGAGGTCTCTAATCCAATTTACTTTTAATATCCGAGGTATTTTTATCGTTTTTCTCATATAAGTTCATGGTTAAGTTCGTAAAATACTTATAATGCCCAATCCTGGTTTCCTGCTACCCAATCTAATGGATATTTGTGATTTTTGAACGCCAATCATTTCACCCAGTTCGGATTGTGTTAATTGTCTTTCCTTACGTGTTTACCTTATCATTTCACCTAACAAGTCAAGTCTGAGTTCATACTCATATTTATCTCTCTTTTCTGTTCCGACTTTACCAAGGTGTTTATCTTTTAACTGGTCAAAGAAATATGTTTTCATTTTTCCTGTCTTTTTCATGGCTTATTGTTTTTTTCTGTTCAAAATAACGTTTCATTATCGCTCTTTCCTTTTCAATTTTAAGTCATGGAACACTTGTCAACACTGGGTTTCAAGACTATCGAAACACTCATTGAATCATATCCTTAATAGATTATAGCCTCATTCTTTTATTTAATGGTGCTTTGTTCTATGGCTCAAACATTGGCACAGGATGGTATAGGGAGTATTTGGCGAATTTTTGCTATATCCTTAACTCAGTAAGTTTTCCAGCCTGTCTGACAGTAAATATCTATCTGTTAATTTACCGATAAAGCGCATTTATCGGCTTAAATACCGTTAATTGAATTGATTATAATTCCTGTAAAAGCTGCAATTCCAAAACTTAAAAGAGTGCCAACCAAAACATATTCACTTTGCTTGGTTTCATGGAATCTTAGAATCGACTTAGCTGCGATAATAAGGCCAACAGCTTCGTATTGACCTAAAAGAATTAATGCTAAAGCAAGAAGACGTTCTGTTATACCAATTAGTTTTCCTGCATTAGGAAGACTTTTTGCTTCATTATTCTCAGGATTTTCAAAATGTGTTTCAATTGAGAAAGCCTGAAACAAAAATTTAATAATAATATTAGCAGGCTTGGTACAAAATAAGAATCCTGCAATGATGGCTAAAGTTTTTGTTTCAAATTCAAACAAGAGGCGGATACCAAAAATACTATCATATAACAAAACAATAGCTATGATTGTGATAAGGTGTAAAAACTGGTCAATAAAGAACAGATTCTTTATTTTTGTTTTCCGAATCATGTAGCTTTTAACAATATCAATAATAAAGTG
>SLIL01000370.1 GCA_007135645.1 Bacteroidales bacterium | reverse complement strand
GACAACCTGAGCATTGAGCTTTCCAACATCCTGAAAAACATGGATGTTGCCCTGGAAAAATCAGTGCATGCACGACGCAATGTTGAACTTGCCCAAAGAGGCTACGACATTGCCCGCATCAGATACGACTCCGGCCAGGGGACACTGCTGGAAGTGAACGACAGCGATGTTGCTCTTACCCGCGCGCGATTTAACCTGCTTATGGCCAAACACGAGCTATTGCTGGCCAAAGTACAATACGACCGGTTTATTGGCCTTGAAAGATAAATTCATAAAGATCTAACCAAACATTAAAAATTATCATTCTAACACGATTTCGCGATGACAACAAAGATTAAACTTTACACCCTTTTTGCAATTTTTCTTCCCCTTGCATTTGTTTCATGCCAGCCCGGCAGTTCTGATGCTGAAGGATCAGAAGATACCGCTGTAAGAGTAAGGGTAGAAACCATACAATATCATACCGTTGCCAACAACCTGGAGTTTACCGGTGTAGTTCAACCTTACGAAGAGGCCCATATTGCCCCGGCTGTTCCGGCCCGCATCAACAGAATTCATGTGGATGTTGGGGATAAGGTTTCCCGGGGACAATTGCTGGTAGAAATGGATAACACACAACTTTTTCAGGCACAGGTACAGCTGGATAATCTTAAAACCGAGCTGGCACGTCTGGACACGTTGTTAAAGGCCGGTGCCGTAACCCAGCAGGCTTACGACCAGCTTAGAACCCAGTACCAGGTTGCAAAAAGCAATATCGAAAACCTATCTACCCATACGCAGGTTCGCAGCACCCTCAATGGTGTGGTCACTGCCCGTTTCTTCTCTGAAGGAGAAATGTTTACAGGCACACCCTCCCCTGCCGGAAAACCAGCCATTGTTTCCATAAACCAGGTGAGGCCTGTAAAAATAACCGTGGGCGTTTCGGAGCGGTTCCTGCCCAATGTCAAACTGGGCCTGCCTGCCGAAGTACGGTCGGATGTTTTCCCGGGGAGAATATTTGAAGGCAAGGTAAGCCGAATCTTTCCCACCATTGATCGTGCAACAGGCACATTCAGGGTAGAGATCGTGGTAGACAACCAGGATGAAAGCCTGCGTCCGGGCATGTTTGCCAGGGCAGTGCTTAATCTTGGCCAGCAGGAAGCACTCCTGTTGCCAGCCCTTTCGGTGCTGAAACAAACCGGATCAAACGAACGCTTTGTGTTTGTTGTGGAAAACAACGTGGCCCAAAGACGCACCGTTGAGCCCGGAAGGAAGTTTGACGAAAAACTGGAGATACTCTCTGGTGTAAATCCCGGTGAAACACTGGTAACCACCGGACAGCACAACCTGATCCAGGGATCCGGGATTACCATTGTCGATAGCAATTAAAGTTTCTGAACCACTTAATGCAACTATAAAAAATGAGCTTATACAGCACAGCCGTAAAAAGGCCCATAACCACCCTGGTCATCTTCATTGCCGTAATTGTAATGGGGTTGTTCAGCCTGCGCAACATGCCCATAGACCTGTACCCTGAGATCGACCCTCCGTTTATCAGTGTATTCACTATTTATCCGGGTGCCAGTGCCGCCGATATTGAAACCAATGTAACACGTCCGCTGGAAGACAACCTGAGCATTGTTACCAACCTGAAAAACATGACCTCCCAGTCGCGTGACGATATCTCTGCCATTACCATGGAATTTGAATACGAGACCAACCTGGACGAGGCCACCAACGAGATCAGGGACGTGATCGGGCGTATTATCCGTTTCCTTCCCGAAGGGATCGAGCAACCCACGGTATTCAAATTCTCTTCCAGCATGATCCCGGTGATGATGCTGTCGGCCACTGCCGATGAGAGTTATGCTGCATTGAACAAGATCCTTGATGAACGGGTGATCAACCCTCTGAACCGCATTGAGGGGGTGGGTGCCGTGGGGATCTTTGGTGGACCCGAAAGGGAGATCCAGGTCAATGTGGACCCCCGCAAACTGGAAGCCTATAATATGACGGTAGAACAACTTGGGGGTATCCTGGCAGCAGAAAACATCAACCTGCCCTCAGGAAACCTGCGCATGGGAATGATCGACTATCCTTTGAGGTTTACCGGTGAGTTTACTGAAAGTGACCGCATCAACAATATTGTTATTGCCAGTTTCAATGGAAATCCCGTTTTTGTGCGCGATGTAGCCGAGGTAAGAGATACCATTCGGGAAATGACCATTGATGAAAAAATTGACGGACGGCCAGGGCTGCGAATGATCGTACAGAAACAATCAGGCGCCAACACAGTGCTTATTGCCGATGAGGTAAATGCAATGCTCGAAGAGATCAAGCCTACCCTTCCACCTGACATTACGATAGGAGTGGTTTTTGACACTTCAGAGTTTATCAATAATGCCATCAGCAACCTGGTAAACATTCTTTACTATGCTGCCATTTTTGTTACCCTTGTGGTTTTGTTTTTTATAGGAAGATGGCGGGCAACTTTCATCATTATTCTTACCATTCCGGTATCGCTGGTTACAGCATTTATTTATCTTTATTTCACCGGCAATACGCTCAACCTCATATCTCTTTCCTCTCTCACCATCGCTATGGGGATGGTTGTGGATGATGCCATTGTGGTACTGGAAAACATTACCCGGCAAATTGAAAAGGGGAGCACGGCCCGTGAGGCAGCCATTTATGGAACCAACGAAGTGGGGCTTGCCGTTG
>SLIL01000294.1 GCA_007135645.1 Bacteroidales bacterium | reverse complement strand
CCCTGGCGAATGGGAATATCGCGGCTGTGCCACAGATCGATCAGGGGAATGGGCATAGCCTCTCCCCCCACGATGATGTAACGCAAACTTGCCAGGTTACTATCCTGAAATGCCGGAGTGTCGGCCATCATTTTCAGCATAGTGGGAACTCCCCAGAAAATACTCATCTTTCCATTCTCAATTGCCTTCAACACCGCATCAGGGTCAAAATTGCGCATCATTAAAGTATAGGCACCATGTAAAAAGAAAGGGGTCATCAACACGTTCCAGCTTCCGGTATGGAAAGGGGGCGCACAATTGATGGAGCGGTCCTCGCTGGTGATATCCAGGCGGATCTCGGTGTTGATGGCATTCCACAGCAACATCTTGTGTGTATAAACCGAGCCTTTGGGAAACGCCGTAGTACCGCTGGTATAGATAATAAACAACGGATGGTCTTCATCAAAGGGGAGGTTTTCAAAATCGGCTTCATTGCCCGAATTGATAAAATCATTGCAGACAGAAGACAGTTCATCAAGAGATACAGAATGGCTGACCTGTTGAAAATGCGATGATGGCGTGAGTTTTTCCAGAAACTTACGATCATAGAAAACTATGGAAGGACTGCTGTCGAAAAGCAGGAAATCAATTTCACGGGCTGTGAGCCGGTAATTGAGCGGCACCAGTATCAGGCCTGTCTTTTGGGCTGCTGCAAACAGCGCAACGTATTCCAGGCAATTCTCTGCCAGAATGGCTATCCGATCACCCTGTTTCAGTTTCAAACTTCCCATGAGCCAGCCAGCAAGGTAGTTCCCCAGTTGATGAAACTGGCCATAGGTAAAAGCACGTCCAGTCTCATGCTCTTCAACCGCCACTTTACCGGGGTCATACATATTCCATTTGCCAAACCAGTCTGATATCATCATGGTATTATTTTTTTAGTTTATCCCAGGCCATAAGCAATAATGCCACCACTGTGGACACCACAATCGCAGATGAGGCAGCAATGGCCGGGTTTTTTACCTGACCAACAACAAATTTTGTAAAGAATCCCAGATCAACACCCCAGGTTTCTACCATAACTCCCATGCCATAGTAAACTGTAAAATGAACTATAATGGCCGTAATGGAAGCTGTAAATGGGATATGGGTTTTGACCTGTTTAAAGAAAATGCCAAATATCACCGGTATAAAAGCCGCGCTGAAATAGGCATATACCCCGTTCTGGGCCAGTATGGCCACACTGAGGTTGGGGTTGAGGATCTGATCGCGTGCAATGAGCCAGGTTACCACAGCCAGTAAAACGATAGCCCCTTTATTCACCAGGATCAGCTGCTTATCGCCCAGGGTGCCGTTTTTCACCAGGGGTTTTACAATGTCAGAGGTAATTGTGGTGGAAACCGACTGTATAAGCCCTTCAAGGGTGGACATACCTGCAGAAATAAGTCCCAGCACTACAATCAGCCCAACAATGGCACCCACACCGGTATCCGAGAACAGCCACACCACATAGGTGGGAATGATCTCATCGTTGCGAAGGGGTTGCCCCTGGAAGGTTAGATCGGGGAAAGCCAGCCTGGCATAAAGACCTGCGAATACCACAAAAAAGAAGATCAGCTCTACGGTAATGGCAGTTGCCAGGAATTTATTGACATCGCTCTCTTTTTTCAACAGCAGCGATTTGGTTATGATGTGGGGCTGCACAACGATGGCTATCCCAATTACCAGCTGGGCAAATATTATTTCGTAATAATCCCTGAAGAGCGGACTTGCCGGATTGGTAGGTTTTACCAGGACAGGATCGATTTCGGCCAGCTTCTGAAAGAATCCACCCAGGCCATCAGAAAAATGAACATAGCCCGAAAACAGCAGGATAAATCCCACCACCAGCATGATCAGTGCCTGTAAAGTATTGGTATAAACCATGGAGTTGGCACCCCCATACATCATGTAACCAAACACAAAAACAACTAACCCTGTAAGAACAACAATGGGGTTGGCACCCAGAGAAGTGGCAATTACACTAACAATGGCCACAACAATAAGTACTATAAATGTAACCAGCAACATGGACAAAAAAGCCATAAACAGCGAATAGGCATTGCTGTGGTAGCGGGTGCCTATCCATTGTGCCAGCGACAATGCTTTTACGGTTTGCCCATGCTTGCGGAAACTCTTGGTAAGCACAAACAAACTTACCGTGGCAGCAATAGGCAAAACGATACCGTAGGAGATCACCCCGCTTATGCCGAAATTGGCAATAAACCCCGGGTTGATAACAAAGGTGGCAGCACTGGTCATGGCAGCCGCCAGTGATAATCCAACGGCATAGGGGGAAAACAGAATGTTGCCCACCGCATAATCCGAAATGTTTTTGATCTTCAGTGCCCCTTTGATCACGAAAAACAAAACCACTGCAGCATATACGATCAGCAATGCTGTAACTCCTGTTGTAAATGTCGACAATATTATCATATACTTTCTATCCTATCCATTAAAACCTGAATGCTGCACTTGCAAAAGAAAGTCCTCCACCTGATCCAATAAGATAAAGAATATCTCCGGGTTTAAGGTTGCCATTCTCCCAGGCTTCATTGAGCGCCAGAGGAATACATGCCGAACCGGTATATCCGTAATGATGCATAACGGTGGGTGCTTTTTTTCTGTCCACACCCAGCAAGTCCATGGTTTCCCAGATGGAGTTGATGTTGATCTGTGTCATAAAATAATGATCCACCTCCGAAGGTTTCACCCCAATGCGTTCCGACAAGGTTTTGGCCATGGCAGACCAGATCTGTGGATTAAGTTCTTTTGGGAATTTTTTTACGAACTGAAGCAGGTTCTCCTTTTCCTTAATTGCCTTATCGGTGGTCGGGCAGAATGTACCACCGGCATAGATCCCCATGTAATCATAATATTGCCCCTGGGTAATGAGCTCACTGGCCAGGTAACCTCTCTGCGAATTCTTTTCTGCTTTGAGGATCACCGCCCCTGCAGCATCTGCAAAGAGTGTTACGGTTTTTTTGTCCTGCATGTTGAGGTATTTGCTCATCCCATAGGCACCCACCACCATTACATGCTGGTAGTTTTCATCGGCACGGATAAAGTTGGTACCGGTATTAAGGGCCGTAACAAATCCGGCGCAGGCCGTATTGAGATCAAAGGTGCCGGCATTTTTCATCCCTGTAAGATGCTGAACCTTGCTGGCCGTAGAAGGGGAAATATACTCGGGAGTATCGGTAGCCACAATAAGCAGATCAATATCTTCGGGCTTCAGCCCTCCATTGTCCAGGGCTTTCCGGGCTGCTTCCACCACCAGGTCAGAAACACTCTGATGGTCTTCGAGCCAGCGACGTTCGTAGATATGTACATTTTCTTCCAGCCATTGGCTCACCGGCTCGCCCAGCAACTGGTCGAAATAAGTGTTGGGCACTATTCTTTCGGGAACCGAAATGCCTATGGAATGTAAAACAGCATTTTGCATACGATCAGTTTATTATTTAGATAGTGATACCTCCGTCAACACTTAAAACAGCACCATTGATAAAAGCGGCCTCATCAGAAGCAAGGAATGCGTAGGCTGCTGCAATTTCCTCCGGCGTTCCCAGGCGGCCCACCGGTGTTTTGTCGCTCATAGCCTGCAGGATGTTTTCGGGCATCTTCTTTACCATCTCCGTGGCGATAAACCCGGGAGCTACCGCATTTACGGTCACCCCTTTGCGACCCATTTCCCTGGCCATGGTTTTGGTCATCCCGATCACCCCGGCTTTGGTGGCCACGTAGTTGGTTTGCCCAAAATTCCCGTAGAGTCCCACTACCGAAGAGGTGTTGATAATACGGCCAAATCCCTTATCCATCATATGCACACCCAGTGCTTTGGCACAATAAAATACGCCGCTGAGGTTTACATCGATAACCTGTTGCCACTGATCCGGAGTCATCTTTTTCATGGTAGCATCGCGGGTGATCCCGGCATTGTTTACAAGGATATGTACCTGTCCAAACTCTGCAATTGCTTTTTCAGCGGCACGGTTTACATCAACATAGTCGGCGGTATTTACTTTTTCAAACACCACCTTGCTTCCTTTTGCAGTGAGTTCCTTTGCAGTTTCCAGGCCTTTCACTTCGTTCATGTCCCAGATGATAACGGACGCCCCTTCGGCTGCAAAGCGCTCTGCAGCTGATTTTCCAATGCCATCGGCACCACCGGTGATGATAGCCGTTTTATTTTTAAGTCTTTCCATTGTTTTTCAATTATTATTGAGTTTGCTCCCAAAAGTACAGTACCCCCCATCCCCCTAAAAGGGGGAGCTCGCAATCAATTAAATTTATGCGAGTTGGTAAGAGATATTTTTTAAAATAAAAAAGACATTTCGGAATATACTTATTATTACTATTTACTTACAGTTTTTCTCAGATATTCAGCTTCTTTCCACAATCATGGCAATACCCTGGCCTCCGCCAATACAAAGGGTAGCAAGGCCGGTTTTGCTGTGGCGCCGTTTCATCTCGTAAAGCAATGTAGTAAGTACCCTTGCCCCGGATGCACCCACGGGATGCCCCAGTGCAATTGCCCCACCGTTTACATTCACTGTTTCAGGGTTGAGGTTCAGATCGCCTAAAACAGCCAGGCTTTGTGCTGCAAAAGCCTCATTGGCTTCCACAAGATCAATGTCTTCGATTTTCATTCCTGCTTTGGTCAGTGCTTTGCGAGTAGCCTCCACCGGTCCGTAACCCATAATCTGCGGATCGAGGCCCACATAAGCAAAGGAGCGGATCCTGGCAAGGGGTTTTAAACCAAGTTCTTTCATTTTTTCGCCACTCATAACCACCACCATGGCAGCACCATCGTTAATACCGCTGGCATTGCCTGCGGTCACCGTACCGTCTTTTTTAAAGGCCGGCCGTAGGCCGGAGAGCTGCTCCAGGGTGAGGCCGTGGCGGGGAAACTCATCCCTGTCCACCACGATGGTTTTTTTGCGTTGTGCAATTTCTACCTTAACAATTTCTTCATCAAACACACCGGCATTCTGTGCCTTCTCGGCACGTTGCTGGCTTTCAAAAGCAAAAGCATCCTGTTGCTCGCGCGAAAGGCCCCACTTTTCCGCAATATTCTCAGCTGTAATGCCCATATGATAATTATGGAAAGCATCGGTAAGGCCATCATGGATCATGCTGTCGATCATCTCGCCATTGCCCATTTTATACCCAAACCGGGCTTTCTTCAGCAAATATGGAGCATTGCTCATGCTTTCACTACCACCAGCTAAAACTACATCGGTTTCCCCAAGCATGATGCTCTGGGCCGCCAGGCATACGGCCCGCAATCCTGAGCCACAAAGTTGATTGATGGTAGTAGCAGGAGCCTCCTGCTTTACCCCCGAATGCACCGCGATCTGACGGGCAATATTCTGCCCCTCACCCGCTGACAAGATATTGCCGGCAAAGGTTTCTTCAACTAAGCCAGCTTCTATACCAGCCCTTTCAATGGCTGCTTTGGCGGCATGAACACCCAGCTCAACGGCTGTTAATGAAGACAATCCACCTCCAAAATTGCCAATGGCCGTGCGGGCCGCTGATACGATATATACTTCTCTGGTTTGCATATTCTATTCGTTCGTTTAAGTTACCTTTAAGAGCCTCTTTACCCAATGGTATTTTACCTGATAAATGTTTACAATCCTGATGTGAACAACAGATAATCAATGGGTTTTCGAAAACGTTTGCAAATTAATCACAGTTTCCTCTGGTAATAGTTACAGATTCTAAAATTTAAGAGTGCGACTTTTTGACGAAAGATTAACTAAATTATCGCATATGCATTGTCTAACAATGTTTTTCAGGCAAGGAAACCGGGTGTGACTTTATAGGTAGACTCTTTGAACAGCTTGTTGAAAAGTTTTTGAAACGTATCGGGTTCGTGGGGCATCAATTCGATGCACATCTCTTTCATCAACCGGAATTTGTGTGGATCGGGGACATAAGGAAGGCTTGTTTCGTAAAGTGCATGGTACAGTTGTTCATGATTGATGAGCAGTTCTTTGTACCTGGCCAGCTCGAATATCCAGATAAAAGAGGGGATATAACCGGCCTTTCTGCGATAGCTCTCCTCCTTTTCCAGCAGATTGAACTTTTTCTCCACAGAAAGGATTTTCCCGTAACTTTCGGTTTCAATCAACGCATATACATAGGAGGTAAAGAAAATATGCCAGCGGTTCCTCAGGATGTCTTCTTTATGGGTATCCAGAAAAGAGGATGCATAGCTTACGGCCTCCCCCGCTTTTTTATTGCGGATAAGCGCCTGGGTATAAAAAGAAGCAAATCCTATCCGGTTGTGTGAGCTCAGGGTTTTTTTAAACTCAGGGAATGCATTGGTCATGAGCTGCAGTGCTTCTTTGTTTTCTCCCTTTCTCATAAGCACAGCGCTCAGGTTGTTGAGGTACTGGAGGTAATCGTTGCTTTTGTACCTAACCGACAGATATCCGTAGTAGCGGGCCTTTTCAAGTTCGTTTTCCCGGGCATGGGCCAGCAACCGATTGGCATAATAGTTTACCAGGATCCTTGGAGAGTAAAACTGACCGGACGAAAACAAGGAGTCCAGCTTTTGGAACAGGGCCGGCAAACGGTGATATTCTTTATACACATAATAGAGGAATGTAAGCCTTACAATGGCAAAATACCGGTTAAGTCCGTCAAGGGCTTCATCCTCAAATATTTCCACCAGGGTTTGCTCCCATTTGCGGCTGTCTTTACCTGCCAGTTTATACTGGGATACAATATCCCTTGTGGCATCATGTAATTGTTGAAAAACTGCCTGTCCTCTTTTATAGTCACTTTCATACTTTTGCAAAAAGGAGCCGGTAAGATCGTAATTATCGTGCCTCACCCTGATCAGCAGAAAGTGTCTGTAATTTTGCATCAATTCGTAAAACCGCAGGAAATAATATGTAGGATGCTTATAGTTTTGAAGGTAATGCATGATCTGATCTTCATCATTCAGCGACAGGGAATCGGTCATGATCTTCTCATCCAGATAACATAGCCATTGATAAAAGACATCCACATCGATGTCCGAAAGTTTCCGGATAAGCCATTTTTTGATGTAGGAGTATTTTCGCTTGTCGAATTCCGTGGGAAATAAACGGGTATTGTCGGGATTTTGCAAATTATGTTGCAGGATTTCAAGTATCCTGATCTTTTGCGGGTCTTTAAGCTGATGGTTGTTTAGCACCCATGAAAGTTGATGAGGTAATAAGCTGCTGGCAAATGAACGAAAGGCTTTATATGCCGGAGTAGACATGGTGGTTTTTAAAAATTTCTTAACACTTTTTTGTGGCAATGAGCTTGCTGTAAAAAAAAATGGTGGTTAAACAAAAGGCGAGCCCTGCACCCGCCTATTGCCTTTTAACCACCAAAACAAAAACAACATTAACCAATAAAAACAACCAAAAAATGATTAAAATTTTCAGCACTGAAAAGTAATAATTTTTTCTTATTCTGCAAAACTTTTTTTGTGAATTTTACTATTTAACAATTGTTTTATGTTTACACTTTGAGAGCATCTAAGGAACAAGAGTTTAAATACTGACAAAGTGGTCTTTTTTGAAAATTATGGTGCAATTATTCATGATTCGTTGGAGATTTTTTCGTTTCATACAATTGAATTCTGCTTTGACACACTAAAATTCTTTTGTAAAATTAAACCCCTGCAGGTTTTTAAGAAATCATGCTAAATAATACTTTATGCCTTCCAGACAAAAATATCTGCAGCAATAAATACTGCTAGCGGTTCAAGTATTATAGAAAATGATAGACCAAAGACCTCTTACCGCTTAACGGTTACATCTAAAAGTCATAATGTGTCAAAGTAGAATTAAGAAAAGCAGGCTATTTTGGTACTTCTCAGTTTTCTTAGTATCTTTCACTCAATTGAATATATAACAACAGTTACATGCCACATATTCTTCTGCCAACACCATGATGTACAAAAGAGAAAACATACCTACACCTCCTTTATGGCTTGCTCTGCTCCCACTAATAATTACCGGACTTTTACTGGGATTGTCAGTTTTTTTATTTGAAGCAGAGCCTCACTTTGCGCTTCTTTTGGGTGCAGCAACAGCGGGTATTTGCGCTTATGCATATGGATATAAGTGGGAAACCGTAAAAAAGGGATTTAAAGATTCTATAAGCCGAACTATTCCATCTCTTATAATCCTGCTTATAATAGGGATGCTCATTGCCATATGGATTGCAAGCGGCATAGTACCAGCTCTCATGTATTTTGGGTTTAATTTTTTCATTGCAAAATGGTTCTTGCCCCTTATCCTTGTTTTTTGTTGTATTATGGCATTGATCACAGGCAGCTCATGGTCAACCATAGGTACAATTGGGGTAGCTGCAATGGGTGTAGGTGACGGGTTGGGTATTCCTTCAGCCATGACAGCGGGCGCTATAGTCTCAGGATCCTTTTTTGGAGATAAGTTGTCTCCCATGTCTGACTCTACTAATCTTACTCCATCTGTAATGGGAGTAAACCTTTATGACCATATAAGGCACATGCTATACACTACTTTGCCTGCCCTGGTGATTTCCATTTTGTTTTTCACTGTGGCAGGTTTTTTTGTAGCATCCAACGGCAACGCATCAGACACAAGTGTCTATACGGAGAGAATCGCTGAGCACTTCAATCTATCCCTATGGTTGTTTCTGCCTCCTGTTCTAGTCATTGCGCTTATCCTGTCTAAAGTTCCGGCAATACCCAGTCTAATTGCAGGAGTTTTGTCAGGGGGAGGTGCGTATATTCTGCTTCAGGGAGGCAATGCCGCCACCCTTCTGGAAAGCATTCACACGGGTTTTGTGCTTGACACGGAGAATAAAGAAATGGCTGAACTGTTTTCAAGGGGAGGAATGGAGAGTATGTATAATGTAATTGCTCTGGCTATGATTTCACTGGCTTTTGGAGGAATTATGGACCGTACAGGTATGTTGCACAGCATCGTATTATCACTGGTACGATTTACAGGTACAGTGGGTAATCTCACACTTACTGTTTTGAGCACCTCTGTTTTTGTAAATATTTTTGCAGCAAATCAATACCTTGCGGTCATAATACCCGGTCAGATGTATGAAGAGTGTTACAGAGACAAAAGACTTAAACTCAAAAACCTTACCCGTACGCTGGAAGGTGGAGGCACACTTACTGCACCATTGATTCCCTGGAACAGCAGTGCAGTTTTTGTTTACTCTGCCCTGGGAATTTCTGCTGCATCTTACGCCCCTTATGCTGTTTTATGCTGGATAACCACCATTATTGTGGCCATATATGGCTATACCAACATTACTATGCATAAGCTGGATCAAGAAGAAGAGCAGGAAAAAGACGAGCAATAAGCAAACAATAAATCATCATGAAAGAAGAAAACCTTGAACAATACGCCCACAAAAAAATCATTCCCCGGGAGCTCCGAACTGTGATCCTTAAAGCGCTAAGCTTTTATCCGGAGTTGCAGGATAAAAAAATAGAATTCAAATTTAACGAAAACATCCGTAAGTCGGTTATGCAGGCCCAGCCAAGGTATACGAGCATGTATGGTCGTCGCAAATGGCGTTCATACCTGGTAAAAATAAGCCGCTGCTTTTCGCTGAAAGGGAAATCAATCCCTATCCATGAATTACCTGAGGATGTGCTGATAGGATGGATAGGGCATGAACTGGGGCATATCATGGACTATCTCACGCGCAACAACTGGTCGTTATTGCTCTTTGGAATCGGGTATTATACCTCCAGAAGTTTTATAATTTCTGCCGAACGGGTAGCTGACACGTATGCTGTAAACCAGGGCCTGGGTGATTATATCCTGGCTACAAAAGATTTTATTCTGCATCAGGCAGGTATGCCAGAATCTTATATTTCCAGGATACAAAAGCTTTATCTGCCCCCCGAGGAGATCATGGAGATGATGGAAAACCGCATTCCGGGCGATCCGTAACCTGAAAGAACCTACTCTTGTTGGCTATTTAGTGCCAGCAAGAAAACTCATGATTTTCGATAGTGCTTGATAAGAAAGCGTCAAGTGCAAGGCGGGTGAAGGCTGAAAAACAGGAGTTTACTTTTCGTAAATGACTGTTTTGAAGACAAGCCCAACGCCGCAATTGGCGTTTTCTTGCAAGCACTATTTATCAGCTTTTGTCCTTCACATATTTTTCCCATTCCCTGAAATCTTCTTCCTTCATCACTTTGGCAAACTTAACCTGGCCCCCTTTTTGTTTGGTTGTCTCCATATATTCCCGGAAAAGTTCGGAAGAGATGATCTTTACCTCGACAGACTTAAGGGCTTTGCTCCGCGCAACCTTGTAGTTTTTATTGTTTTCCTTGATGATCTCGTCCAGTTTTCTTGCTACCTTCTTCTCGTCTTCACCAGTTTCCCCTTCAACACCAAGATACCAGCGGTGCAGGTACTCCTCTTCTTCAAGCAAAGCAGCCACGGTAAATTCCTTTACATCCAGGCCAAAAATATCCCCCAGCTCCTCTATAGCCCTGTTCATCTGAATGACCGATAACTGAGAGCCTACCACATTGAGAAAGTGCTTTGTGCGCCCTGTAATTTTTATTTCGGCCCTTTCCTTGCTGGTAAACATTACCGTATCGCCAATCATATAACGCCAGGCACCTGCCACAGTACTTATGATCAAAACATAATCCACCCCTTCTTCTACTTCTTCAATTTTTAATGCTTTGGCATCCTGCTTTACGGATCCGTCTTCGTTAATGTT
>SLIL01000157.1 GCA_007135645.1 Bacteroidales bacterium | reverse complement strand
TTTTGTCTTCAATTCCATTTCCCCTCGCCGAAGCAGCCTTTTTTTTTTGCTCTTTCCGCAGATTTTCTTTACAGCTTTTCCGGAATACATTCAAATTCATATCCCCTTTCAAGAAATTTTTCAATGAGTTTAGGGAGTGCAACCTGCCCCGATCTCCAGGCTTTCTCCTGATCATGAAACACCCAAATAGAGCCATTGGAGGTTTTCTTTGAAAAAATCTCCACTATTTTTTCGGGCCGGATTGCCGGATCAAAGTCCCATGCCATGAGCGACCACATAATAACAGCGTGGCTCATCCGGATCCTTTTTGTTCCTCCCAAAGGAAAGTGCCCATAAGGAGGCCGGAATAATCTTGTTTTCCTTACTTCGTTCTCAAATCTTTCAAAATCCTCCAGGTAGCCTTTTGGTGTGCACTTCCAGGCACTCTTATGACTAAAGGTATGATTACCAATCGTATGCCCGCAGTCAATGATTTTGTTGAATAGTTCTGAATGTTTAAGGGCCTGCATGCCTGTACAAAAAAATGTTGCCCTGATCCTGAACCGGTCAAGCAGCTCCAGAATAGGGCCTGTAGACTCTTCACAGGGGCCGTCGTCAAAAGTGAGATAAATCTTTTTGTGCTGCTGCCCCATTTCCCAGCAAGTATTGACGGGATAGAAAAGTTTTACAGCAGAAGGTACCGGGAAAAACCGCATCATCAATAATCAGGATTAATCGTTTTCTGACAATTAAGCTCCACGCTGAATTTAACCCCCGAATGGGTGTTCTCACAAAAGAGCTTTCCATCCATGTTCTTTTCCACGATGGTTTTTGCTATATAAAGACCAAGTCCCAGACCCTGCCCCTCAGGCTTGGTAGAAAAATAAGGGTCATATAATCTGGGGAAAAAATCCTCAGGAATTGGATTTCCATTATTGGATATTTCAATAAAACACCCCGAATTATCATCTTTTCTGCATTTTACCATAACTTCCTTTTCTTCCGGGGGGATCTCTTTCTGAGCATCGATGGCATTTTTCAGGATATTGATTACTACCTGCTCCAGTTGCGAGGGGTAGCCATAAATGTACATTTCGCGAGGCACATCTTTATTTACACGGATATTCTCTTTCTGAAAATACGGCGACAGAAAGTTGAGTGCAGCGTTTACTACATCTGCAATTGCAAACTGTGTTTTAGAGCGTTCGGGTTTAAAGTAATTCCTGAAATCGTCGATGGTTTTAGACATATCCTGGATTACACGATTCATCTCTTCAACCGTATTTTCAATGTATTTTTTATCCAGTTCACCATATTCAAAAGCATCAGCCAGATCAAGTATTGCCAGTGACAACACATTAAGAGGTTGTCTCCACTGGTGAGCAATGTTGGCTATCATCTCGCCAATGGCAGCCTGCCTGGCCTGCAATGCCATCAGATGATCCAGCTCCCGGTTTTTCTCCACCTCCTGATTTATGCTTTCCTGTAATGACTGGTTAAGCAGTTCCAGGGCCTCTTTCTTCTCAAGAAGCTCTGAATTCAGTTCCTGCAGTTTCTGCTCAAATTCTTTTTGCTGGGTGATGTTGCGGGCAATCCCTTCCAATGCAACCAGCTCCCCTTTATCATCATATATGGGAACATTATTTTGCTCACACCAAACTATCTCCCCGGTTTTACTTATTATTCTAACAACGAGTGGCTTGCTCTCTTTCAAAGCATTGTAATAGTTTTGTGTAAACACCTTTCTGTCTTCAGGATGCAGGGTTTCTTCATCCAGCATGGGGTCGTTGTAATATTCTTCCGGTCTGTATCCGGTAAGATTTACCGATGAAGGACTCATGTACTCAAAACGCTTAACGGGTTTTAGGCTGAGCCGGTAAATCACATCCCGCGCATTTTCCGCCAGCAGCCGGTATCTGTTTTCACTCTGTCGCAGGGCTTCTTCTGCAAATGATCTGGCAAAAGCTCCAGAAAGTATATCTGCAATCAGATTAAACTGAGTTACCTGCTGAGCATCCCAGTCTTTCGCCTCCATGGTGCGGTCAAGTCCAAGAAATCCAATCAAGATGCCTTTATTGATCATGGGAATAGACATAATGGCCTTAACCTCCTGTTCCTCCAGGATATCCTTTTCTGTTTTGCTGATCTGCTGGTTGCTGCCTACATCTCCGATGTTGATTGTTTTTTTGTTTGTGAGCTGCTCCCACCACCAGGGAACCTGATCTGTTTCAAGCTTTTGTAAGTTATTTATTTGTGGTGTAATATTTTCTGCACACCATTCATGGGTGTTGCTTAAAAAACGCTCTTTTTCGAAATAAATAAAAACGTACGCCCGATCTGCCTTGAAAAATTCTCCGCAATATTTCAGGGTTGACATAACCGCATCATTAAAGCTTTCACTGGTGGCATTTACAAAACCGGTTGATACTTCGGCTACAAGTTTCTGAAAGTCGAACTGATTTTTCAGCAAACGTTCCTGGTGCTTGCGCTCGGTAACATCATGACAGAAAGCAATGACGGAATCATCATGAATGCGCGAAGTAACCAGCCTCACCCAGAAAGAATCGCCGTTCTTTTTCTTCAACAATACTTCTTCATCTACCCAACCTTCCGAAAAACTTCTTTCCAGGGTTTTTTTCTCATTCTCATTGAAGCTGGGATCCACAAGATCTTTCACATGCATGCTCCGCAGCTCTTCAAGAGTATATCCGGTCATATCACAGGCAGCCGGATTGGCTTCAAGGTAATATCCGGCTCTGTTTACCACAAATAAGCCATCTTTGGCACTTTCGAAATAGCCCTGAAATTTCAGACGGGCATCCTGGTTCTCCTGTTCTTTTAATTTTCTATCGGTTACATCGAGGATATACCCATGCCAGATACAACTCTGATCAGGCTGCATCTCGGGTCTGGATAATCCTCTCAACCATCGGACACCGTCTTTTCCCCGGATTATCCGGAATTCATATTGCCAGTCGGTAAGTTGCCTATGAGAATCCTCAATGGATCTGTAAAGATCAGGAAGATCATCGGGGTGTACCAGCTCAAATATGGGGTGAGCATCTTCTTCTACCAATTGAGGGGAGATGCCAAAGACATCAACCATTTGCTGGTTGGCAAAAGGGATTGAAGCTTTTCCGTCTTTACTGATCCTGAATTGAAAAATGACTCCGGGAACCCTGGAGGTCAGCTTATCAAATCCCATATTTTCATCCTTGTTGATATCCATGGTATTGATTTGAAATTTGATAGCTGAAAAGAGTATGTAGCAAATCTAAACCCCGAGCATACTTTGTTTTGAGTAATTAACAAACAAGCGCGAGAGTTTATCTTCCAGCTCGGCCCGGTCAATGGATTTGCCGATAAAAACAATTTTGGAAAACCGCTCTTCACCTTCCTGCCATTCGCTTCCTTCTTCAAATACGCAGGAACCTTTTACAGCCTGAAAGATGTACCGCTTATTGTTGGTTTTTGAATAAAGAATTCCTTTTACCCTGTAAAGGTTGTGCTGGTTGAAATAGATAAAACTGGAGATCCAGATATTGAACAACTCGGTATTGAAGCATTCATTGTAAAGAAAGCCTTCAGCATGGATTTCATGCTTGTAAAGGCCTGGTGCCCAGCCATTGTATTGGTTTTTTGCAATTACATCCTTAAGCGAAATGGTTAGATTATCAAAGGAAAGGGTGGATCTCTCAATATGGGGGCAAGAGTATGCTTTGGTTGCAAGCACGGGAGTTCCGTTGGTGTGTGCATGGGTTGTTTCGATAATCTGTGCCATAGGATTTATTCCGGCAACCAGTTCTTTAAGACTGGTTGTTTTCTTGTTTTTCAGCAAATCGACCTTGTTCAGCATTACAATATCTGACAATGCTACTTGTTTAAAAGCCTCTGGTTCAAGGGACAGGGTTTTTTCAAGGCATGTGGAATCAGCAAGGCAAATAACACTGTTCAGAATAAAATGTTTTTGCACATAATCATTGGACATGAAAAGATCAATCACCTTGCCGGGATCAGCAATACCAGTTGTTTCCACAAGCAGATGATCGATTCCGGCATGATTGTCAAGAATTACCTGCAACGATTTGTAAAAATCACCATTGAGGGTGCAGCAGATGCAACCATTTACCAGTTCATAAACAGGAATTTTATCATGCAGAAGGATATCCTTATCCACGCCAAGTTCGCCAAACTCATTCTCGATGATAGCAAATCTGGTGTTTTCATATTTTCTCAGAAGATGATTCAGAAAGGTGGTTTTTCCTGAGCCCAGAAAACCCGTAATGATGGTAACTGGTATTTTTTGTTGAGGTATTTGGGGTGCTTCTTTCATTTAGTCCCGAAAGAATTTCTGTTCTTACAAAAAGTTAACTAAAAAAAGCAGAATAAAACTCCTGTGCTTATTATCAAAAAGCTGGTTTGCTTAAGTACAGGAAGGCTATCTGCTTGGGCTATTAAATACATTCAGCGTGTTTTCTTATTATTAGAGAAAAACGAAGCGCAATCGTTAATATTGCAAATATAACCAATAAACTTGTGCCTTTTACACCAACCAATACAAAACGCCATCAAATAGATGTTATTTTATGTTAAGCTTTGCTTTTTAGCCAACAAATTTGCAAATCAGGCAGACAAAATCAATGTATTGTTATATTTGATTTTATGATTTTTAACTGCTTTTTAAAGTTTGCAGCTATTTCCAATACCAGACTGTATCCCTTGGTTATGTGGTTGATACCTAATAGGAGATCTGATTCAGATCAGCTTTGTTTCCAGATATAGGGATATTTCAATGCGTCTTTAATAATGATAATTATGGCCATGATATAAAAAGCCTCAATGAATAAATAAAACAAGTAGCGCGAAACGGCAGAATGATAATAGGAGGACAGAATGAGCATAAATAGAATCTGCAATAAAAAGAACACCCCTGCATTTTTCAAGGATTGCAGGATGGCGGATCTTCTGGTCAGATGCAAGAACAGAACAGGTAACCAGCTTAAAAGAATAACCGTTGGCAGCAACAAACTCTGTAGTTTCTGGGGGAATGTACCCTGAACTCCCTTCAAAACAGTTGTAACGATGATTACAAGTTCACCTTCCTGAACCATCAGATTAAGGCTGGTGCTGGTGCATAGTATTGCCAGAATAACATTGGCAAAAAAAACAAGTACGTTTGCGTATATTTTTTCCAGGCCTGCAAACCAGAGTAAAACAAATATCACCGAAGAAAGTAGCAGCACCAATATATTTTTAAGCATAGAGAAGAATATTGGTTTGGTTAGTGTTCTTTTACCCTTTTCTGATCTGCCCCTGTTTGAATGCCGGGTGCAAATAAGCCACCTGATCTGCGGTGGGCAAAAATATAAATCAGGAATACGATCAGGCCAAACAGGATATTCCAGAAATAATCATGCACCTTGTCAAACAGGTGCGGCCATGAAGAACCAATGGCACCCATGATCAGAAACCGGGAACTGTTGAGCAAAAAAATGATCGCGACAGAAATGGCAAACGCAACCAGCCGGTTTTTTAATGGCCATCTGGCAAATAAATAAAGCGCAAATACAAACAGGTAAAAATTATACGCCGTGCATTCAAGGATCACTTTCATGGAAAAATCAGCATACCTGATGATAGGATAGCCTGGATCATGCACAGGAAGAAACAATAATTTTCCTATAAGCACAGCCGAATAGTGCGTAAATCCCACCATGATCTCTCTCAGATAATCTTTAATGAAAGGGATATGCAATATTGACAAAAGAACAAACCACAGAACCATTGAGTAAAGCAAAGGTCGGATCAGCTGCATAAACTCCTTCCGGTTCTTTTGTTCCTGTTCTTTGCTTTTCCTGATCCGTTTTCTTTTGTCCACCGTATATTTTTTATTTATTGAAAGGGTAAAGTTAAGGCTTTTATTCAAGTGTATTGTAATTGTTTGAATATGGACATAACGACAGATTCTGCTGTTCTTTTTGTCGTCAGAATCAGGTTATATTTCTATTAAAACTGATTTTTAATAAAATAATTGTTGGAGTTGTCGATAGTTTAATTATATTTGTTTGCTAAATCAGTAGGTTACATAACGAAACAAGCTTCATAAAATCCGACACGATGAAACACCTGCAAATGAGCCATCCCAGCAGATTCTGACAACAAACGGGTAGTTGCATCGCTTATCTAACTTCAAACAAAATAATGAAATGAAGACAATCTTAAGCTTGATTTTCGCTTTTGTCCTGATCACTTCCATGGCACAAGAACGAAAATGGGACCCTCCCAAACCTCCCGCAACAGCAAAAAACGGTACAATCACCGTTATCCCGATAAATGATGCGGTTACAGGGGCTCAACAGCTGGCCGAAACCCTCACCGGGCCAGGGATCAGCATCAGCAATATTGAGTTTACAGGATCCATTGAAGGTTATCAATCCGGCTTTTTTTCCAATGGAATGGAAGCAGGCCTGGGCATTGAAGAAGGGATTATCCTTTCCTCCGGTTCGGTGTATAATGCGCAGGGGCCCAACACATCCAACCAGATCAGCGCAAGCCTCGATCTTCCCGGGGATGCAGACCTATCCGAACTCGCAGGTTTCCAGACCTATGATGCCAATATTCTCGAATTTACCTTTATCCCGGAGTCCGACTCGGTTTCCATCCGGTTTGTATTTGGTTCGGATGAATACCTGCAATACGTAAATACGCAGTATAATGATGTATTTGCCTTTTTTCTCAATGGCGAAAACATTGCCCTGGTTCCCGCTACCAGCCAGCCAGTAACCATCAACACCATCAACCACCTGATCAATACCCAGTTTTTCCGCAACAATTCTTCTTCACCTTACCCCTTTAACATTGAGGCTGATGGATTTACCACCGTACTTACAGCCCTGGGAGCTGTTGCTCCAGGACAGGATAACACCATCAAGTTAGCCATTGCTGATGGTGGTGACCAGCACATCGACTCGTGGGTCTTTCTTGAAGCAGGCAGCTTTACGATCAGCAATCCCAACCAGGATGATCCTGATGATGAAACCGGTGACGGAGATGATGGATCAGATGATGAGACCGATAACGACGATGATGATCCAACACCGTTGCCCATTGGAAATTCAGGTATACTCCTGGCATTTGCAATGATGGTATTGTTTACTTTTCTTTTCATGAAAAAACGCATCTGAAACCTCTCCTTTTTTCCTGGAAAATATTCGCTGAAAAGAGCATTAAAACGGGTCCTTTCCTTGTACCTCCTTTGCTTAAAATGTGATTTGTTTTGAAAAATTTTGTGTAGGTTTGCTGCGAAAAGAATTTTTACAAACCAAGCATAAAATCAATGAAACGCAAGTTATTCGTATCACTCTTACTGGCTATAGCCTTTACCATTCCGGTTCTGGCATGTACCAGCTATCTTGTAACACCCGGGGCCTCTGTTGATGGCTCATCCATGATCAGCTATGCAGCCGATTCGCACATCCGGTATGGCGAGTTGTACTTTTTTGAAGGAGGGCCCAAAGAGCCGGGTTCCTTTTTTCAGGCTTACTACCGTGGCAGTCATAAGCCTCTTGCAAAAATCCCCCTGCCCGAATCCACCTACCAGGTTGTGGGCTATATCAACGAAAAGCAGGTTGCCATTGGTGAAAGTACCTTTGTAGGGCATCGTGAGCTTTTCGATACCCTTGGAGGGATTGACTATACGGGCCTTATGCAAATGGCCCTTATGACAGCACCCACAGCACGCGACGCCATACGTGTGATCGGCGAACTGGCCGATGAGCATGGCTATTACAGCTGGGGCGAATCGTTCTCCATTGCCGACCCCAACGAAGTATGGATCATGGAGATCATTGGCAAGGGCGTTGACATGAAAACCGACAGAAGAACCCGCACTACCTACAATGCCAACAAAGGCGCCGTTTGGGTAGCAAAAAGGATCCCCGACGGTTATATCTCGGCCCATGCCAATCATGCACGTATTATGACCTTCCCTTTGGCAGACGGGAAAATATCCATCACCAACCAGCAGTTTGACAAACTCCACAACCCTGATATCAGGGTCATTTATGCCCATGATGTAATTGATTTTGCGCGCCGGGAAGGATATTTTGAGGGTGCCGATGAAAACTTCAGCTTTTCTGATGCTTATGCCCCCATCGATTTTGGTGCAGCGCGGTTTTGCGAGGCAAGGGTGTGGAGTATGTTTAAAGAAGTGGCACCGGGCATGGACCAATACATGGATTATGCCATGGGCTTTGATCTTACCAACCGTATGCCTCTTTGGGTAAGGCCCGAGAGAAAACTTTCGGTAAAAGACCTTATCCATTTTAAAAGGGATTACCTGCAAGGCACCGATTTTGACCTCACACAGGACATTGGTGCCGGCCCATGGGGCAAGCCATACCGCTGGCGGCCACTCACCTGGGATATTGACGGAAAAACCTATTTCCATGAGCGTACCACTGCCACCCAGCAAACCGGGTTCTCCTTCATAACCCAAAGCCGGAAAGATTACCCCGGCCCCATTGGTGGCATCATCTGGTTTGGCGTGGACGATACCAACACAACAGTATATGTACCCATGTATGCTGGAATAAGAAGGGCGCCCGACACTTTCCGTGAAGGCTACGGGGGCATTTTAGAATACAAGGAAGACGCAGCATTCTGGGTGTTTAACAAGGTATCCCACCTTGTATACCTTCGTTACAGCCTTAAGATCGATGACCTTAGAAAAGTGCAGGCCGAACTGGAAGAAAGTTTCATGAATTTTGTGCCTGCAGTGGACAAAGCTGCCCTTGAACTATACCAACAGGATCCTGAACTGGCAAAGGACTTTCTGACTAACTTTTCTGTATCCATGGGCAACTATACGGTGGAAAGATGGGAGGAACTGTTCCGGTTCCTGCTGGTAAAATACCTGGACGGAAATATCAAAAAAGAAGAGAATGGCGTTTTCCTTACCAATGAGTGGGGAAAATATCCCATTGTGGAGCATCCCGAGTACCCCGAATGGTGGCTCAGGACCATTGTGGAGCTTACCGGTGACCGGTTTTTGTATCTTGAGAATGATGATAATGAAGACAACCAGTAATACGCTATCAACCATTTATTAACCCGATAAAAAGAAAAATATGTTTACAGGAATTGTAGAAGCAACAGGAAAGGTTGCAAAAATAGAGAAGGAAGGCGGTAACATCCACTTTACCATTGAAACGCCCATTGCCAAAGAGCTGAAAGTGGACCAGAGTATGGCACATGACGGGGTATGCCTTACCACGGTAAACGTGGACAAGGACAAGAACCAGTATACAGTAACCGCCATTCAGGAAACCCTTGACAAAACCAATATGCGGGGCTGGGAAGTTGGCTACAGGGTAAACCTGGAAAGATGCATGCGCATTGACGGGCGCCTGGACGGGCACATCGTGCAGGGCCACGTGGACCAAACGGCCATATGCACCAAAGTTGAAGAATTTGACGGCAGCTGGAAGTTTTATTTTGAATACGATCCGGGGCCCAAAAACATCACTGTAGAGAAAGGATCCATTTCGGTAAACGGCGTGAGCCTTACGGTAGTAGACTCTGAGCCCAATATGTTTTCCGTGGCGATCATCCCCTACACTTACGATCACACCAATTTTGGCGATTTTAAAAAAGGAACCATTGTAAACCTGGAGTTTGACATCATAGGCAAATATGTTGCCCGCTTGCTGGAGCAGCATTTCGAGGCCAGAAAATAAGTACACATGCCACAAAAAAAGCCGGCTGATGATGTATCAGTCGGCTTTTTTATTTGGCACAACAGATCAAACCTAAAGTAGTTTCAGTTGTTAGTAAAGGTACAACCGGCTATCAGGATCACCTCACTCAGAAAAGCCGGAAAATTAATTTATTGACAACTCTTAAATAACGAAATAGTATGGCACGATTTGCATTTTTTTCCACTCAACCTTACGACAGGCATTTTTTTGAGAACGCCGATACCAATCATGAATTTGAATTTTTTGAAACCCGTTTGCGCCCCCAAACCGTTAACCTTGCACAGGGATTCGACGGGGTTTGCGTATTTGTAAACGACCGGATCAACGCTGAAACCCTTCAGCTGCTGGCTGAATCCAATGTTAAACTGGTTGCATTGCGCTGTGCCGGTTTTAACAATGTTGATCTCAGGGAAGCAAAAAACCAGGAGATCAGGGTAATGCGTGTTCCGGCCTACTCCCCCGAAGCAGTTGCAGAACATGCGCTGGCACTGATCATGACCCTTGCAAGAAAAACCCACAAAGCTTACAACCGGGTGCGTGACGGCAATTTTTCACTGGTAAACCTCAATGGGTTTGTAATCCACAAAAAAACAGTTGGAGTAATAGGTACGGGTCAGATCGGAAAAGCCTTTTGCAGGATCATGACAGGCATGGGGGCCAAGGTAATTGCTTACGACAAGTACCCTTCGGAAGAAATAAAAAAAATGGGCGTTGAATACAAATCTATGGAAGATGTTTTTAGCCAGTCTGACATTATCAGCCTGCACTGTCCGCTAACCCCCGAAACGCATCACATCATCAACAAAGATTCCCTGGCACTGATGAAAGACAGCGCAATGCTCATTAATACCAGCCGCGGTAAACTTGTGGATACTGCCTCGGTAATTGATGCGCTGATGAATAAAAAACTGGGTTTCCTGGGGATTGATGTTTACGAGGAAGAGGAAAAACTGTTTTTCCGCGATCTGTCAGAAAAGATCATCAGGGATGATCAAATCGCCAGATTAATGATATTTCCCAATGTATTGATCACTGCCCACCAGGGATTCTTTACCAAAGAAAGC
>SLIL01000396.1 GCA_007135645.1 Bacteroidales bacterium | reverse complement strand
TGACCTGTCCCGGATTATCAACCCGGTAATTTATTTTTGCTGGCATTCTGCTGTTTATGCATTTCAGAATAACCCTGAAAGGGTTCAATAACAATAGATTCGGGTGGTACCCGGGGAAAATAGATAGCAAAGGTTTGACAACCCTGGAAGATAATACCACAACAAAACAACGGGACAGGTCAAGCCCTGTCCCTACAGAATCCATGGATCAGACAACCAAACGCCGGTCAAGCCCGGCGGATACTCTTACAGGAAAGTGGATTGGCAGAGGAAAATTTCAAAGATCCTGATTAAGGATCGTGGCAACAGGTATCTCCACAATTTTTCTCACATAATTAACATCACCTTCCATATGGGACTCGGAGCAAATGGTTGCCACATTGCTCAGGGTCATGCTCAGTTCGGTGCGGGTATGTGAGCCTTCTTCCCATTCTACGGCTTGAGAGCCACGCTTCATTTGCACGGCATCTTTATGGGCCTGGATTTTATCGAGATAGTTTTCAATGGCTTTTGCCAGATTGGCTGATGCATCCAGATCGGCCATGCGGTGGGCCATGGACTCATTGCGGCTGTTTCCTTCGCCCATGGCCCGGATGTATTCCCTGTCAGAGAAATACGCTTCGCCATTGCAATGAAAAACGATCCGGTCAGGTTCGGGAAGGGTTTCCTGGTTCCTGGTGATTCTGCTTCCGCAAAAGGAAAGTGCAAAGGCTAGTGCAACGAATATACTTAGGATTACATTATTTTTACGGCTCATGATGATTTTTGATTTAGAGGTTATCGCACAATCATCACAAAGTTAGGATTATAAGGGAGAAAATTGCACCGGTCAGAAAAAATAAATCAGGAGAGAAACCATTATGGGTACGGTAAGATTGTCGGTACCGTTTCTGCTTACCAGCTCAGTAATTGTGGCAACCAGTGATACCAGCATTGTAAGCAACAGAAGCTCCGTCCCGGTATAGGAAAAGAACTGCAATACCAGGTAACTGATCACAAGGGATGAAAGAAGAAATGCCAGTGAACCAACAGGTGTTTTGTCAAAATTATATCCAAGGATCACAAGCTTGCTGGAACTTTTTTCATAAAAAGTGCCGAAAAAACCGGCCAAAGGGTCACTGACACCTACAATCAGCACGCTGAGAACAAAATAAAGTGTGGTGCCCGTATATTCTGAGATAACGAACAAGATAAAGATTGCAACGGGCAGAAGATACGTGCCTGCCGTTTTGCGCCCCACCGAATCAAAGGAGCGTATGACCCTCTTTTGCCTTCCAACATAGAAAATGGTAAAGAAAATAACGGTAAGCCAAAACACATACCAGTATGAATCAAATGCCACCAGAAACAAAAGGCTGGAAATGCTGGCCACGGAGTGTGCCACCTTTCTGCTGTATTCAGGATTGAACAGATACTTACGGTAAAAGTATTCCGAAATAACAATCACACCCAGATAGGATACTGTAAAAAGAAACACGAAAAACCAGGGACCAACCATAGCCTAAAAAATGGTAAAAAAGGGAACATGGAGTTCCCTTTTTTGGTTAATTATCAAGATGTTATAGCCTTATTGAAAAGACCATTTATCAAACGCTACTCCCAGGTGATCTTATAAGTCCCCAGGCTTTTTTCTTCAAATGACCTGATAAATTCCGCCCTGGAGGCACATTCGGTTTTCGCCTTGCGGATAAATATCTCGGTAGATTTGCGGTACTGTTCATTACGATGGGTATCCTGCAAGAGCAGATAACCCATAATAATGTACCCGGCCATTTCTACCAGGCGGCGTGCATGAAAATCAAGTAACTCGGTGTTTTTCGCCTCAAGGATCTGCTTGCTGAGTTTCTCAAAATCTTCGGTAAGCTCAACCAGGGAATTCTTCAGGTAATCAAACTCCGGTTTTACATCATGTTGTTCATACTCACGGATGAGTTTCAGGTAGGCACCATTACCCACCGCCCTGATGGCAGCTACCACCTGTAACTGCGAGGTACCTTCGTAGATATTGGTGATCCTTGCATCGCGATACAACCTTTCCACAGGGAAATCTTTCATATAGCCGGTACCACCATGGATCTGAAGGGCATCGGAAGCAATTTCGTTGCAATACTCGCTGGCAAATAACTTCAACAGCGGGGTGAGTGCATCTGCAACTCTGTTGTGATGCTTGGCATCGTTTCTTTCTTCGGGCTCCAGCTTTCTTTCTTCCTGGATAAAACCATAGGCTTTGTAAATATCCACATAGCGGGCGGTTTCATAAAGCAGTGACCTGGATGCGTCGATCTTGGCCTTCATAACCGAAAGCATTTCGTAAACAGCAGGGTACTTGATAATGGGTTTTCCAAACTGCTCTCTTTCATAGGCATACTTAAGTGCCTCGCGATAAGCGGCCTCAGCAATACCAATGGACTGGGCTCCAACACCCAGGCGTGCTGAGTTCATCAACGACATTACGTATTTGATCAGCCCCATTTTTCTGTCGCCAACAAGCTGTGCCGGTGCATCTTTAAATACGAGCTCACAGGTGGGTGATCCCTTGATTCCCAGCTTATTCTCAATACGCCTAATGGTAAGCGCCTTGTGCTTTCTGTCGTAAACAAAGAGCGAAAGGCCACGGCCGTCAGTGGTGCCAGCTTCGGTACGGGCAAGTACCAGGCTCACATCAGCGTCGCCGTTGGTAATAAAGCGCTTCACACCATTGAGGTACCATTGGTTTTTTACTTCATCATAAGTAGCTTTTAGCTGTACGGCCTGCAGGTCGGAGCCGGCATCGGGCTCGGTGAGGTCCATGGCAGCGGTTGCGCCTTTGTTAAAACGGGGCAGGAACTCTTTTTTGATCTCTTCACTGGCAAACTCGTGCAATGTTTCAGCACAATCCTGCAAGCCCCAGATATTGGCAAATCCTGCATCGGCACGCGATACAAGCTCAGCAGCCATCACGTAAGGTACCATGGCAAAGTTAAGCCCACCATACTCGCGGGGCAGCGACATGCCAATGAGCCCGGCTTTGGTAAGGGTCTCGTGGTTTTCCTTCGTGCCAGGGGCGTAAATTACTTCGTTATTGATCAGTTGTGGCCCCTCATGGTCTACAGATTCAGCATTGGGGGCAATAGTTTCACCACAAATCTCACCCACGATCTCAAGCACCTTATCATAGGAGTCCAGTGCATCTTCAAAATCCTGGAAAGCATAATCGTATTTGTCCTTATCGGCAAATTCATTTTCTTTAAGGCGAATGATCTTCTCCATTAAAGGGTGACGAAGATGAAACTTCAAATTGGGGTTGTCGGTATAAAAATTATCCATTTTAATTGTCTTTTAAAAATTATAATCCCTCTTTAAAGGGGCATTACCACCCTTGTTTACTTGGTGTTTTTCTTATAAAACTTTATCATTTTGGGAATGATATCTTCCACATTTCCGATAATGGTGTAATCGGCGATCTGGTTGATAGGCGCTTTGGGATCATTGTTAATGGAAATGATCTTGGCCGATTCATTCATCCCTGCTGTATGCTGAACAGCTCCTGAAATACCGCAGGCAATATAAAGTTTGGGCCTTACGGTAACCCCGGTTTGCCCAACCTGACGTGCATGATCAACAAAACCGGCATCTACCGCGGCACGGGAAGCACCTACCTCACCACCCAGCAGATCGGCCAGTTCATAAAGCAGGTCAAAATTTTCTTTCGACCCTACACCGTAACCTCCCGAAATGATGATCTGGGAGTTTTTGATGTTGATTTTCTGCTTTTCGATGTGCCTTTCAATGATCTCTACTGCCATGTGGCTATCATTGAGAATGGTATCTACATTCACATGCTTTACCTCCCCTTCGTGGGTGCTGTTGAAGACCTCTTTCTTCATTACCCCTTCCCTTACGGTGGCCATTTGCGGCCTGGTATCGGGGTTGATAATGGTGGCAATAATGTTTCCGCCAAAAGCGGGCCTGATCTGATAAAGCAGGTTTTTGTATTCTTTGCCGGTTTTATTTTCGGTATGATCACCAAACACAAGGCTGGTACAATCAGCTGTGAGGCCACACTTTAGTGATGATGCAACGCGGGGAGCAAGGTCGCGCCCAACGGAAGTGGCACCAAAGAGGGCAATCTCGGGCTGCTCCTGCTTAAATAAACTTACCACGATCTCGGTGTGGGGAAGTGTAAGATAAGGATAGAGCCTTGAGTTATCGGCTACATGCAATACATCCACACCAAATGGGAAGATCTGTTTTTCAATACCGCTGAGATTATGACCGATTACAACAGCTTCGAGCTTTCGGTTGATCTCATTGGCAAGCTTACGGCCTTTGGTGAGGAGCTCCAGGCTTACCTCAGCCACCTGACCGTCTTCTATTTCGCAATAAACAAATATATTATTCACTTTTTCTATGTTTTTTGTTTCTTAATCCTGTTCATTAACCGATTACGTGGCTATCAATAAGTTCCTTCATCAGGTAGTCGATATCCTTATCATCGGCCGTAAGATCGATGGAGTCTTTTTTGGCCAGCACCACATTTTCAATCTTCTTCACCTTGGTGGGTGATCCTGAAAGGCCAAGGTATTGCACATCAGCATCCAGATCGGCCACACTCCATTCCTCGATACGCAGGTAAGGTTTGTTGGTCATCATTTCGGTGTAATCTTTGGTTTCTTCCACCAGCTCCGAAACGGTGCGGGCATGCTTATACTTCATAAGAAGCTTTGCATGGCGAGGCCTGCAGGGAGGTGCAGAGCTATGAACAGTAATCAGCAACGGAGTTTTGGATTTTACAATCTCAATCCCCCTTTCCAGGCGCCTTTTAATTACCAGCTCATCTTCATTTACATCGGTGACCTCTTCGCAATAGGTTACCTGGGGTATGCCCAGTTTTTCGGCAACCTGTGGCCCAACCTGTGCGGTATCCCCGTCAATGGCTTGTCTGCCGGCAATCACCAGATGCGGCTGAAGCTTCTTTACAGCCAGACTTATGGCATAGGATGTAGCCAGGGTATCAGATCCGGCAAATTTGCGGTCGGTGATCAGATAACCGGAAGTGGCGCCTCTGTAGAGCGCTTCGCGGATAATCTCCGCAGCCCTGGGTGGGCCCATGGTTAAAATGATGATCTCTGCATCCTCAATCTTATCCTTAATGCTCAATGCCTGTTCAAGGGCATGGAGATCTTCGGGATTGAAGATTGCCGGCAAGGCGCTGCGGTTAACAGTACCATCAGCCTTCATGGCATCTTTACCCACATTGCGGGTATCGGGTACTTGCTTGGCTAATACAACAATTCTAAAACTCATGAATAAAAGGTTTTCTGTATTAAATAATTGGTGAATAAATGCATATGAAAATGATCAGCAACAAAACTATTCTTTCTTCTCATGGCAATCGCCCTGGCACACGAAGCAGTCGTTGATCAGTTTGTCGCTGATTCCCATGGATGAGTATCCTCCGTCGTGGAAGAGGTTTTGCATGGTAACCATTTTGGAATAATCCGAAAATAGCGAAATGCAGTATATTGCACATTCATCGGATGAGGCATTGCCCAGGGGAGACATGCAGTTGGCATAGGTATAAAAAGCGTTAAACCCCTTTACTCCCTGCCCGGCAGTAGTAATGGTAGGAGACTGGGAAACGGTATTAACCCGCACTTTGCGGCGCTTTCCATAGTGATATCCAAAGCTGCGTGCAATGGATTCGAGCATGGCTTTTGCCTGTGCCATATCGCTGTATGATGAGAAGGTGCGCTGGGCAGCAATATAGCTTAAGGCAACTACACTGGCCCATTCGTTGAGTGCATCCAGATTCCAGGCGGTCTGTAAAACCTTGTGCAGCGAAATGGCTGACACATCCAGAGTTTTCTGCAAATAATTGTAATCAAGTTCGGTATAGTGAAGACCTTTTCTCACATTGGGCGACATTCCCACCGAGTGCAGGATAAAGTCTATCTTACCACCCATTATTTTCATACTTTCCTGCAGGAGGTTCTCCAGGTCGTCTACTTGAGTAACATCAGCAGAAATTACTTCAGCCCCGGTTTTTTCCCCGAGCCGGAATATATCCCCTTTCCTCAATGCCACCGGGGCATTGGTAAGGGTAAAGATCGCCCCCTCTTCTTTTGCCCTTTCAGCCACTTTCCATGCAATGGAGTTTTCGTCCAGTGCCCCGAAAATGATTCCTCTCTTTCCTTCTAACAGATTATGCGCCATTGTATTTAATTTTTGTTAATATTCTGTTTATCAAATAATTCTTCTGCAGCCTGAACCACTGCAGGGCCGGGATTTTCGCCCCCCAGCATACGGGCAATTTCTTCTACTCGCTCACGGGAGCTTAACTCTTTTACGAAAGTTTTGGTGATCTGGTTCTCTATATGCTTATACACCACATATTGCTTTTTGCCCCTTGCCGCAATCTGTGGCAGATGCGTAACAGAAATCACCTGCATATTTTTTGAAATTTTTTCAAGAATGGTTCCCATTTTCAAAGCCACTTCGCCCGATACCCCACTGTCGATCTCATCAAAAATAATGGTAGGCAAAAGGTTCTTAAGCGAAATAACCGACTTTACGGCCAGCATCAATCTGGACAGCTCCCCTCCCGAAGCCACTTTGCTCAGTTCCTGCAATGGTGAACCCAGGTTGGCGGAGAACAATAAATTCAACTCGTCTGACCCATTGGAGAGCATTGTTTCCTTCTTTTGCAATTGCACCACAAACTGGCCATTGGGAATAGCCAGCTCCTTTAGGATCGCGGTTATTTCTTTTTCCAGCCCCGGGATGGCGTTCTCTCTGTTTTGCGAAATCTCACCGGCCAGCAAACGCAGCTCCTGCTCCTTCGCGGCAAGTTCTTTCTCTGTATTTGCTATTTGCTCTTCCAGGGTGTCAAAGGAATCAATTTTACTTTTGAAATCATCCCTCACCGCCATTAGTTCATCAATGTCAGCAGCATGGTGCTTGTGCAGCAGTTTTTGCAGAAGGTCAAAACGGCTTTGCAGCTCCATGGCCCTGCCCGGATCGTCTGACACGTCCTCTTTCATTACAGAAACCTCCTGCGCAATATCTTTCAATTCAATGGATGCAGACTGCAAACGACCTAAAATAGCGGCATAGCCCTGATCAAATTTTTCAAGGGGCTTGAACAGCCCGGTTAGCTCATTTACAATGGAAAGAACATTCTCAGGACTATCCTGCAGAATGAAACCAGCTTTTTCAAGGTTGAATTTAATTTCTCCGGCATTGTTGAGGATTTCCAGTTCGGCTTCGATCTCATGCAGTTCTCCCGGGATAAGGGCCGCTTTGTGAAGTTCGTCAAACTGAAAGCTGAAATAATCCAGCTCGGCCCTGGCTTGCTTTTCCTGTTCCCTTAGTTTCTCCAGCAGCTGCCGGGTGCTTTGCAGCGAGGTGTATTTTTTTCGGTAAACCGAGACTGTTTTGGTATTGCCTGCCCAGGCATCTAACAGCTCATATCTGAATGCAGAATTAGCAAAGAGCAGGCTCTGGTGCTGGGAGTGGATATCGATAAGCCTTTCGGCAAATAATTTGAGCAGCTGTAGGTTAACGGGGGTATCGTTGATAAAGGCCCGGGATTTTCCCTGGGGAGTAATTTCGCGCCTGAAAATGGTGGTGGTATCGTAGTCCAGCTCGTTTTCCTGAAAAAGGGTTTCCATCTGAAGATTGCCAATATCAAAAACACCTTCTATGATGCACTTGGATTCTTTGTTCAGCAGTACCCGGGTATCAGCTCTTTGCCCCAGAATAAGACCCATTGCGCCAAGAAGGATTGATTTTCCTGCGCCGGTTTCTCCTGTAATGATAGTAAGCCCCTCATCAAAGCTGATATCCAGTTTTTCTATCAGGGCATAGTTTTCAATCAAAAGACTTTTTAGCATGTGAACCAGGGCTAATTTTTAGCGAAGGCACAAAGATAGCAAACTTTGCGATACAGAAGGCAGGAAAAATGCAGTTATAAAAGCATGGTTTTAAACAACAATACAATTTATCTTTCCTGGGTTATTCGCCTGTACCTGGCGGCATTGGCGGGGTCTATCTCGGTGAGGATCTGCACTACCTGGTTCTTTTCCATGGCAGGGGCCTGAGAGAACAGGTTCACCATTTCATCACCCTTGGTAGTCATAAGTATCGACATGAGGTAACTGCCAGGCCTCTGCCGGTGAGTCCGTTGCAACATTTCGAGGGCATTGACCACCTCACCTCGGGCCATATCCATATTGTCGGTCATGCGGTCGAAACCCATACGGTGATAGGTATACAACGCCTGACGGATATTGGAATACTGGGAATTGAAGATATTTTCCATGAGCCAGTACCTGTTGCGCTGCCCTTCAAATGATTTCCATCCCCTTTCGGGCGCATTCTGGGCCAGGTTTACAATGGCCTGGGCTTTTTCAAAATAGGGCGTACCTCCCATGGGCGAAAAGGTATCGAAATCAAATCCGATGATCAAATACGCGTAAAAAGCAAGCACAGAAGTTAAATTAGAAGTATGGGTTCCATCGGCAAACTCAAGGGTTTGATTTTCCACATAACGGAAAACAAAGTCTCTGTCATTATGATTCAAAACGGGACTGCTGTAAGAAGTCCTGAATATGGGTCTGCGCGATTGTACCTGAATGGAACCCCGGTATTCATCACTTCCCACCTTTTCGTTTACCGTGATCAGGATACTGGCTTCGATGCGCTCCTCAGGTTTAAACTGATACTCGGTCCAGTTTCGCTGATTCATGAATTCAAAAATAGACGACTGGAGGGTTTGCAGTATTTGCCGGTCGGTATCTGACATGCCGGGAGAACTGATCTGAATCATGCACTGAAGCTCCTGGGCTTTACTCGCCGTGAATGAAGCACTAATAATCAGGACAGCCAAAAATATTCTAATCATGTTATAAACAGGTAAAATCCTTTGATAAATAATAGATTCAGGCATAAGAGCATCTTACAATTGCTTTACAAGCATGTCAGCTATATCCTGTGCCACTTGTTTTTTACTCTTTAATTCAAACCCCAGAATGGCGTTTTTATTGTCTATTATGGTTACTTTGTTGTAGTCACCGCCAAAACCTGCACCCTGGTCATTGAGTGAATTGAGGACGATAAAATCCAGGTTTTTTTCAACGATCTTTTTCCTGGCATTCTCCACTTCATTATCTGTTTCCAGTGCAAACCCAGCCAGTACCTGCGACTGGGTTTTCATTTTTCCCAACGTGGCAAGGATATCTGGATTTTTCACCAGGTTTATCTGCAGGATATCCATCTCTTTCTTAATCTTGGACGGGGCCGGTTTGTCGGGTTTAAAGTCAGCTACTGCTGCTGTAAGGATTGCCGCATTCATGCCGGGGAAAGTGGCTGTTGCCTCAGCAAACATTTCATCAGCAGTAGTAACATCAATTCTTTTCACGGTTGGCCAGGGCAAAGGAAGGTTTACAGGCCCTGCCACCAGTGTAACCTCTGCTCCCCGTTGTGCCAGCTCCCCGGCCAGGGAAAATCCCATTTTACCACTTGAATGATTGCCGATAAACCTTACCGGATCAATCGCTTCATGGGTGGGTCCGGCTGTAATCAACACCTTTACACCCTCCAGGTCTTTTTGCTTTTCCTTTTGGGCAAAATGTTCCTGCACAATCTCAACTATTGCTTCGGGTTCTTCCATTCGACCCTTTGCTTCGTAGCCACAGGCCAGATAACCTTCTGCGGGTTCAATGAGCTGCACACCATTGTTTTTCAACCAGTCAAGATTACGCTGATTGGAGTAGTGGTCGTACATCTTGCAGTTCATGGCAGGTGCAATGAAAACCGCTTTATTAAAGGCTATAAAAGTAGTTGAGAGGGCATCGTCGGCAATGCCATTGGCGAATTTTCCGATCACATTGGCTGTTGCAGGTGCCACTACCAGGCAATCGGCCCAATCGGTAAGACTGATATGTTCGGTGGTATAATCGTTTTCAGGCCCAAAAACCTTATCATAGAGTTTATTCTGTGACAAGGATTCAATGCTTACACGGGTTACAAACCACAGCGCATTTTCGGTGGTGACCACCCGCACCTCAGCTCCTGCTTTTTTGAACAAACGGATCAGAAACAGGCTCTTATAGGCTGCTATTCCTCCACTGATGCCCAAAATGATTTTCTTACCCTGTAGCATTTGCTGGTTTTAAAAAATAAGGCTGGTTACAAGATCTTTCCAACAAAACCGTGTGATTATTTTTAATCCCGGTATTATCAAAAAGACCTTACAAGCAGCCTTTCGGTTGTTTTTGGATTAATCGATTTCAGGAACCCTGTAATAAACCTTGCCATTCAGGTATTCCGCGATTGAAATGAGGCTGGGCTTGGGAAGCTGCTCATAATGGCGTGCAATTTCAATTTGCTCGCGATTTTCAAATACCTCCTCCAGATTATCGGTAGAGGTAGCAAACTCCGAAAGTTTGTTGTTAAGTTCTTCTTTCATCTCAAGGCCTATCTGGTTGGCCCTTTTGGAAAGGATCACAACAGACTGGTAAATATTACCGGTGTCCTTGTCAAATTGCCTTAAATCGTGAGTTTTGGTATTTGTGGCCGTTTTTACTTTCTTCGACTCCATGATGATCAATATTAATTTTAGTTCAATGAATAATCCATTTAGTTGTTGATCTGTGCAGCGGCAATTTCTTCCAGCCGCTCAATCTGGCTCTGCGCGTTTCTAAGCATGCGGTTTGCGCTGGGCAAATGTTCGCTGTCAGGAAAACGGTTTTCCAGCCTGCGATGTGCCCTTACCACATTCTGATATCTTTCCAGTTGCCTGTCAATAATGCTGTTTTCGGCAAATTCGTGATGCGA
>SLIL01000123.1 GCA_007135645.1 Bacteroidales bacterium | reverse complement strand
ATCTGCTCTGTGCCCATGCGGGTGTCAGGATACCTGTTGGAAGAACGCTTTACGTTTTCACCCAGGGCAAATTTGAGCCCGGGGACAGCATGTTCATAGATGAGCTCATCAGCATTGGCACCCCAGCGCAGCTTCATCACCGCACTCTGGCCACCAATGGGATTGGCAGAGCCATGAAACAGGTTGGCCGTAGTAAGTCCGCCAGCAAGCAACCTGTAGATCCACACGTTGTTGGCCTCTATCACATCAGAGATACGGGTTTCGGAAGTAATGGCATCACCCATTTCGTTCACTCCCCCGGCAATGCTGGTGTGCAGGTGAGGATCAATGAGCCCTGGCGTAACTTGTTTTCCTGCACCGTCGATAATGATGGCCCCTGCAGGAACATTCAGGTCCGTTCCCACTGCCCTTATCACACCTCTTTCAATGAGCAGATCTGCATTTTCCAGGATACCTTCAGGCCCCTGGGTCCAGATGGTGGCATTGCGCACCAGGACAACGGCAGGCTGCTCAACAGGCCCTGAAATGCCATATTCCATGGCAGGGTAGAGGGGGGCAAAATTGGGAATAGCCTTTTTATCTTCTTTATTGTTGCGTTCAGAGGGTTCGGTTGCTTCCGTTTCTTCACGCACGGCTTGCCAGGTAAACAGCTCTCCGGACGATGTTTCCCCAAATCCATTTATCTTATCACCAAAAAGGGATGCCGAAAGGCGCATTCCGTCTGAAAGGCTGTCTTTTTCAATGGTGAGTGAAAGCCTGTTGTTTTCCCATTTTACATCGTTGACTTTTCTTGAGATGCTGTCCGTTTCCATGATTATGCTTCCCTCAAAGCGGTTTCCTTTTTGTTCCAGCTTAAGCGTGCTTCCTGGCAATCTTCCGGATTCAATTTTCCAGTGGCCTGCTATGGGTGCTTTTTTCTCTACTGTATGTTTTTTTCCCTGCACCCAAACCTGTTCAATGGCATTGTTTTCTTCAAAAATATCCCCCGCTGCAACGATGAAGCAGGCCGACTTGCCCTGTTCGAGGGTTCCGTAAAGATGGTCAATTCCCAGCATGGAGGCCGGCACGGTGGTTAAGGAAGCCAATGCCTGCGCGGGGCTGAGGCCTTGTTTTATGGCGGTTCGGATGTTTTTTAAAAAATCACTTTTTCTGTTCAGCCCGTGGGTGCTGATTCCGAAAGAAAGCCCGTTTTCTTCCAGGACAGCCGGGTTGCTGGGTGCCATTGCCCAGTGCCTGAGTTCTTCCAGGGAGAGGTTGATGGCAATTTCAGGCTTCGAAACATCGGGCTTCTCAGGAAAGGCAATCGGAATGATCAGAGGGATATTCAGAGCTTTTATGTCTTTCACTCTTTTGTATTCATGGCCGCTCCCTGCAATCCACAGGTGCAGATCAAACTCGCGGGCAAGATGATTTGCGCGAAAGATCCACTCTTCGTCTGCAGCATGAATGATAAATGGCTCCCTGTTTTTCATGGCCATGGAAATAACTTCAAGCGAAGGGTTAAATTCGGGGCGCGCAATGGTAGCGGGTGCACTTTGCCATTGGGCATGTGCCCGGGTGTACCATGTGGCATCATGGAAACTCTGGCGCATCAGTGCTATGGAGCCCATAACCGAGGTGGGGTAACCACGTCCCAGTTCTCTTGACCAGCGAAAGGAGAGCCCTTGTGTAAAGTCGGACTTAATGATTTGCCTGGCGGGCAGGTCTTCCGAGAGTTTTACCACCGAACCCTGACCGGTAAATACGCCTGTTTCGGGGATAACGTGCGCAGCCACAAAACCCTGTGAACGCAGAGCTGCAGCAGCTTTTTCATCGTATTTCCAGTTTTGCGCACTGCTGTAGTGGCTTCTTACCTGGGGGTTCCAGTGTTTGCCTAGCTGTTTTTCATTTTCTGCGATCTCTTTTGCCGTGGGAATGCCCATGGATGAGTAGGCATCTATAAAACCGGGGTAGATGGTTTTACCTTTCAGGTCAGTGACCCAGGCATCTGCAGGAATTTCAACGCCAGGCCCAATGGACTCAATAACCCCATTTCTGATCACCAGGGTTGCATTGGTATATACCCTTGCAGGAGATGCAACAATACGTGCATTGGTAAAAGCAAATACCTGAGGGGTGTTGTCCCTCAACCCCATTTCTCGTTGTGTTTGCCCATTGAGCAACAGGGCCGGTAATAATTGTATCAATGTAAATACCAGTAGTAAAACAGGCTTCATGGATTATGTTGTATAGGTGGATAATTGATTAAAGCCCCCAAAAATATCGATTGATTGTAATAATTTTTTATAAATGTCATTGAATTGCAGGATGCAAATGGAGGGAAATTCACTGTAATTATGCCAGGCGGCTAAACTCTGGCATAAACCAGCAAAAATTGCGGTTGAATCAACCTGTTAATTTATTTTAAAAGTCGGTTGACCAGAACATCCATAAAATGGCTAAGCTTGGTCGCTTGTTTAAAATCAGGCGATTTTATATATTTGCAAAAGCTGTTTGTGAAACTTATTGATGAATGTAACGTAAACAATATCAGTTACAAACAATGGAATCTGATTTAACTACCGGTTGTAGTATATACAACAGCATTGTGTCTTTTATAAGTATTGCATGTAAGGCTCATTAAATCAGAGGATTGTAAGCGAATTGTACATCAAAAGGTTATTTGTTTGATTGTTTATGAAAGGTTTGTTATCTAAATATAAGACGGTTGATTTCCGACAGGTATCAAGGGTATTGTTATTACTGATAATGCTTGTTTGCCCTCTGTTACTTGGTTTTTCAACCGGGGAGTTTTTGCATGTTCGTGGATGGGTGATCAGCAATGAGCGTCCGCTCGCCAACGCTATACTTACCATTTATGAAAACGATTCGGTAGTGCATCGTCAGCGAACTGGTTTAAGAGGTACCTTTTATTACAATGTCCCTTTTAACAAGGAATATGTGTTTGCATTTACCAGGGATGATCTGGTTGCGAAAAGACTATTCTTTAATACCCATACTTTTGGTGCTCATGATCCGGATAGATATTATCTTTTTGAGTTTGAAGTAGAACTTATTGAGGACCGAACCTATATTTTTGCGGACTTTTTCGCCAATCCTCTGGCCACCATCTTTTTCGACAATATCCAGAATCAATTTGATCATGTGAGATATTGCCTTGATGATTATATTATAGGGACACAAATTGCTTCACGGCAGTCTGCAGGCCTAAGAGGGCAATCTCCTTCTTTTGCTTTAAGCCATACAGGTGGTATTGTACAACTCATGAGAAATCTCGAAATCCTGGAGGCTAATAATTTTATGCAGCGACCACCATCAGATCTGCTTGCCAACTCTGAGATCGTAAGCCAGGTTTCAAGAGCACCTGATAGGACTGAAACAGTCACAAGACCAGAAGAACCGTTAGCCAGGATTGAAAAAACGGAAACAACAGCAAAACCTGATAAACCTGAAACCAGGATCGTTCAGGATAATTTATCAGACCATACAGATCCAGAGCCTGACATCCATCCAATTACCTTTTTTAGCTTGTCTGATCCCGGCAAGGAGAAAACCCCGGGATCCAGTGTATTCTTCTCCGTTCAGGTACTGGCAACCAAAAAGTACATCCCAAGAGGCTTTTTTGATGTCATAAACAGGGAAATGGCAGACAGTGAAATTCTCTTTTATCATGATACCGATAACCTGGATAAATACATTATGGGTGTTTTTGAAGGCATGGACGAAACCCTGGAGAAATTCTGGAAGCTCAGATCCCTGGGGTATGAAGCCTATATTGTTGCATTCAGGGACGACCAAAGGATAAGGGTAAGTGAAGCACGCTATGCCCTGGGCAAATAACCATGTTTTTGACCTGCCTTATCTTAATTTAATCAGATAGTTACAGCAATTTGGTTGCTTTTTGTGAATAATGCAGGTTAAAGGGTTATTTTTGTAATTTTACAGTTCAAAAAACTGTATAATTATGCCCCTAGACACCATCATCGATCTGGAAAAGATCTCCGTATTTCAGAAAAATCAACTCATACTTTCCGATGTAACCCTGCAGATTGAAAGGGGAGAATTTTGTTACCTCATCGGAAGAACCGGAAGTGGAAAAAGCTCCCTGATGAAAGTTCTTTATGCTGATCTTCCCCTGCTGGAAGGGAAAGCCCGTGTAGCCGGGTTTAACCTGCATGAGCTTAAAGACCGGCAAATTCCATTTTTGCGCAGAAAGATCGGTATTGTGTTCCAGGATTTCCAGTTGCTGAGCGATCGCAGCGTGAGGGAGAACCTCCTTTTCGTGATGAGGGCCACCGGATGGAGGGATAAGATCGCCATGGAGGAAAGGCTGGAAGATGTGCTGGAAAAAGTCGGGTTGCACACCAAAGGGTTTAAGATGCCTCATCAGCTTTCAGGAGGCGAACAGCAACGGGTAGTTATAGCCAGGGCGCTTGTAAATGATCCGGATATTATTCTGGCCGATGAGCCTACCGGAAACCTTGATCCTGAAACCAGCCTGGGTATCATGGAGCTCATGCGCGATATCAGCAAAACAGGAAGGGCAATCCTGATGGCCACACATGATTATACCATGTTTCAAAAGTTTCCCGGCAGGATATTCCGGTGCGATAGTGGGAAGGTGGTGGATCTGAATCCCGACTATTATCAGAACATGGAAGATGAAGTAATGGAAGACAAATAAAAGGTTAAACCATCAGCTGTTTTGCATTACAACTCTCAGATAAACTTCTCATAAACCCTTGCCAGTACTTTTTCTTCATTTTCCCAGCAAAGTTCACGCGCAGTTTTCAGGGCATTCCGTTTCCATTTCCTGATCTGTTTCGGATCGGAAAGCATGGTGTTGATCTTTTCGGCAATCATCCTTGGTTCATGGCTCTCAATGCACATTCCAATCTGGTAAGTATCAATGATTTTTTTCACCTCTACCATGGGTGATGCCAATACGGGTATTCCTGCCGCCATATAATCAAAAAGTTTGTTGGGAAGGCTGTATTTGTAGTTCAGACTTACCGGTTTGTCCAGGGTGATCCCCAGGTCACAAAGGCTGGTATATTCCATCATCCTGGCATAGGGCATCCTGGGTAAAAAATGCACCTTACGGTCCAGATGCAGATCCCGGGTCAGCTCTTTTATTTGTTCCCACACATCTCCGCTGCCAATAAAATACAACTCTGTGTTTTCAATCCCATACTGCGGTTTCATGGCATGGATCAGTTCTTCGGCTCCCCGGTCAATATTTATAGCACCACCTTGCATAATGATGATCTTTTTGTCTGATGGTAATCCTAATTTTTCACGGCTCAGATTTTCCTTTATTTTATAGCGTTTGGGAAGATTGCGAACTACCTCAGGCCGTTTCCCATAATCCTTTTCATACAGATCGGCGATGGAATGGTTTACTGTAATAATGCTTTTTAGCCTGGGAAATATGGCCCCTTCAATCATTGCCCAAATCTTTTTTACAAGCCTCCGGTTGGCTATTTCTGTTGACCCCAGGAAATATTCATGCGAATCGTACACCATGGGAATTGATCGTAAACCTGAAACCATGTAATTAGGCAACAGCGTATCCAGATCGTTGGATACCAGTAGGCTGCAACGTCGGAATAACAGAAACAGGAAAAGTTTCAGATTGTATTCAGCATAGAACAGGAAGCCCTTTCTGAAGAGCATATTAAACCGGAAGGTTTTGAATTTTGAATGCCTGAAGGGAAAGCTGGTTGGTTTTTTGGTTCCGATAAGGGTTACCTGAAAACCCAATCGGGTAAGGAAGTCGCACACTTTCAAAACCCTTTGGTCTGTTGCAAGATCATTGGTAACAGAAACACAGGCTCTCTTCACGGTAACAGTTTTTTTTCGATTAAATTGGATTTTCAATATGCTTTTATACGCTTTTTATGCCTTTAAGGATACATCTTCTTTTGCTTCGGTGGCATCAGAGAACCGTGAGATCCTGATATTCAGGTAAGCATAAATAATCGTCATGAACGGACTGATGATATTGAAAAAGCAGTAGGGCAAAAATGTAATGGTTGATACTCCCAGTACTGATGCCTGTGTGGCACCACAGGTATTCCAGGGAACAAGCACAGAGGTAACCGTTCCGCTGTCTTCCAGGGTGCGGCTCAGGTTCTGGGGGGTGAGTCCGCGTTCCCTGTAAGTTTCGGCAAACATACGCCCCGGCACAACAATGCTCAGGTACTGATCGCTTGCTGTTACATTAAAAAACATACAGGTGCCTGCCGTGGAAGCAACAAGTGAGCCTGTATTGTGCGCAAGCTTGATCACTGATTCTGTAATACGGTGCAACAATCCGCTTGACTCCATAATCCCTCCGAAGATCATGGCACACATGATCAACCATACGGTGTTAAGCATCCCCCGCATACCACCGGTGGAAAGCAGACTGTTGACCATTTCGTGGTCGGTATTCACACTTATCTCCGTATACATGGATTTCATGATGGCGATGTATGCTGCCACATGGAATTTGTCGTCCATTTCCGATACCTGTGCAATGATCTGGGGTTGAAAGATCAGGGCGCAAATGGCACCGGCAATGGTACCAAAAAACAGGGCAGGAATGGCAGGTACTTTACGGATAATGAGGAAGATCACAAGGGCCGGAACCAGAAACAGCAGTGGTGTGATATGGAAAGTACTGTCAATGGCTGTGAGAACAGGGCTGATATCACTGTATTCGGTGCCGCTGTATTGGCGCAGACCCATGATCAAAAAAATGATCAGGGCAATGGAAATGGAGGGGATGGTTGTCCAGGCCATATACCGGATATGGGTAAACAGATCGGTGCCGGCCATGGCAGGGGCAAGGTTGGTGGTGTCGCTCAGGGGCGACATCTTATCGCCAAAATAGGCACCTGAAATGATGGCCCCGCCAATTACCCCATCAGGAATACCCAGGGCTCGTCCAATTCCCAGCAGGGCAACACCCAGGGTGGCCACTGTAGACCACGAGCTTCCCGTTGCAAGTGAAACCACTGCACTTACAATGCATGCTGCAACCAGGAAAATGGTTGGGTTCAGTATCTGCAATCCGTAATAAATCATTGCCGGAACAATTCCTCCCAGCAACCATGTGCCTGCCAGTGAACCAATCATCAGCAGTATAAGAATGGCCGTCATGGCTGAGCCAATGCTTTTTACAATGCCTGCACGCAGATCAAGCCATTTGTGCCCCAGCCTTATAGCCACCACAGAGGCTACCGCTGCCGACAATATCAGTACGATCTGGTTGGAACCGGAAAGAGAGTCATCTCCGAAAATAAATACATTGATAGATATGAGTGAGGTAAGAAATATTACCGGGATCAATGCCATAAAAAGGGTGGGACGGCGCGTGGTTTGGCTCATGGAATGGTATAAAAATTAGTATGGTCTTATTTTAAAGGGCGTAAAGTAAATGTATTTTTTCCTATTACACAAAAATTTTATTCAAGGACATCAGTTATTTAGCGCCGGCAGGAAAACTCATATATTTTTTATTGGCGTTTTCTTGCAAACACTATTTAGAACCTATCCAAATATTATTATCTGTACTTTTGCACCCATGATAATTATTGATGATACACTGATCTCCGACGAGATATACACTGAGTTTTTCGTATGTGACCTGCCGGTTTGTCATGGCGGTTGTTGTGTGCATGGTGATGCCGGTGCACCTCTTGAGAAAAAGGAAACAGTCATACTGAAAGAGATCTATCCACAAGTGAAACCTTTCTTAAGGCAGGAAGGGATAGATACCATTGAAAAGGACGGAGCATTTGTAGAGGATATCGACGGTGAATTTACTACTCCTCTGGTAAACAAACAGGAATGCGCCTATGTGTTCTTTGATGAAAATAACATTGCCAAATGTGGCATCGAAAAAGCATGGGAAGAGCAAAAAGTAACCTTTAAAAAACCTGTTTCCTGTCACCTTTACCCTGTAAGGATCACCAGGTATTCCAATTATGAGGCCGTGAATTACCATCGCTGGCCCATTTGTGAATGTGCAAGAAAAAATGGCAAAAAACTCAACGTTCGTATATACGAGTTTCTGAAAGAATCACTCATCCGTAAATATGGGGAGAGCTGGTATGAGCAACTGGATTCCTATGTAAAACTTACCCTGGGAAAAGAATAGGGGGCCATCTATAGTGCTTCATGACTGAAAACACCCAGCATTGCTGCAAAAACCACAGAGAGGATAACCCTGATGGAGAAAAGCAGGATAAAACTTATGATCATAAACCCAAATTTTTTCCTTTCCGGAACCTCCAGTAAAACACCCATGCCCCTTAAAAACAAGATGATCATATAAATCAATCCAATGGGATTAAGGATCTGGAAAAAAGGGTGTATGGAAGAAACTACCGAGGCCAGGTAAACAGGCGTGTATGAAAAGGCAACCAGTGAAATGCTCAGGTCAAATGAACTGGTTCCTTCAAACCGGGGTGCAAGAGCTGCAATGAGATAGGAAGCCAGGTAAATGGAAATAGCTGAGCCGGCAAAAGTGATAAAAAACAGTTGATTGGGCGTTATCCCCTCCTGTTGTACCTGTTGACCCATAAAAAAAGTAACGGATAAACTGCTGAGAAAAAGCAAAGGGGTAAGAAAATAGCCCATGGTTTGCTGCCACGTATAACCGGCTTCCCTGATCCGGATCCAGCCCAGGGAGGGCTTTGCCAGTAATGTCTTTACGATCCTTAATAATTCATTGATATCCACTATTGTTTGTTTTGAAAGGGTTTTGCACGCGCAAAAATACAATTAATCATTCAGATTCTTTTTATTACTTTCCTTTCTGTCCATTATTGAAGAAAAAATGATGCTAACTTTACCGTTTTAAAGCTGTTCCTATGAGCTGGAATGCCTACATCCGTAATTTTGAGATGTATCTTCAACTGGAAAAATCTCTTGCAAAAAACAGTATTGAAGCATACATGCGCGATATTTCGAGGTTGAAGGAGTATATGCAGACATCCTGGCAGGGTGTGGGCGTAGAAAGTATTACCCATGCACAGCTGCAGAGTTTTGTTTTATGGGCTGCTCAGCTTGGCCTTTCTGCCCGGTCGCAGGCGAGAATGATTTCAGGGATCAAGGCATTTTTCAAGTATCTGGTCCTGGAAGACGTGATTGTGAAAAACCCGGCAGCTTTGCTTTCTGCGCCAAAGCTGGGGCGCAAGCTTCCCCAGGTGCTTTCGGTAGATGAAATAGACGGTATGATCAGGGCTCTGGACCTAAGTCAGCCCATGGGCCAAAGAAACAAGGCCATTATCGAAGTGATGTATGGAAGCGGCTTGCGGGTCTCAGAAGTGGTTGAAATGAAAATCTCTGATGTTTTTTTCAAAGATGAATTCCTTAAAATAACCGGCAAAGGGAATAAGCAACGTCTGGTTCCGCTGGGTAGTTCAGCAGCCAGGGAGCTGAAGTTATATCTTGACCACCATCGTGTATTGATTCCCCTTCAAAAGGGTTTTGAGGACCATGTATTTCTGAACAGGAGAGGAAAGAAACTTTCCAGGGTAATGATCTTCAATATTGTTAAGCAAGCTGCTTCACTGGCCGGAATTTCAAAAGAGATCAGTCCGCATACCCTTAGGCATAGCTTTGCTACACACCTTGTGGAAGGAGGGGCAGATCTTAGAGCCGTGCAGGATATGCTGGGCCACGAATCCATAACCACCACCGAAATTTACACCCATCTGGATCGTGAGTACCTAAGGGAAAACCTGGTTTCTTTTCATCCAAGAGGTAAAAACCGTGCCTTTTAGCTCCTGTTCGGAAAATCAATCACTGATCGTAGTATCCTTCTGTTTTTCTGATTTTTAAGTTAAAACCACTTTTTTTATGAACTATACAATAATTTTTATTTCTTTCCCTTTTATATTGTAGAATTCTGCCTAATTTTGCAAAATAATTAAGGCTTCTTCATCATCATAAATCACAGGATCAGTTCATGATATTCTCCCGTATCTTCAGCTTTTTTACACTTCTTTTTTTTCTGGTAATTACTTCTTTTTCTCTAAAAGGTCAAAGTGCCAACGAATATTACAACAGAGGAATTCAACTAATGGCATCAGAGCATTATGAAATGGCCATCGAACAGTTTACCCATGCCATTGAGATCGTACCCTATTTTTACGAAGCTTTCTTTGAAAGAGGGAGAAGCAATCAGCACATCAATCGTCCCCAGCAAGCGATCAATGATTTTACCAATGCCATTGAGCACAACCCCGAATTTGCTGAAGCCTATTACCAGAGAGGTGTTTCTTTTTCCGTTCTTGGAAAACATGATGCTGCCATGGCCGACTACTCAAAGGCTATTGTGCTTAATCCTGACAATGTGGATGCCTACCTTAAGCGATCCGAACTTCATATCCGCAACAATTCTGATAATGCAGCAATAACTGACCTTACTAAGGTTATTGAGTTAGGGCATGAAAATGCCAATGTGCTTTTTAATCGTGGCAAACTGTTTATCAAGATCCATGAACCTGAACTTGCATTTGAGGATTTTTCCAGTGCCATAGAGCTTGACCCTGAGCATGCAGAGCTGAGAATCGAAAGGGCTACACTACTAAAAGAAAGAGAAGAGTTTGAAGAAGCAGCCCGGGATCTGACTGTGGCCATTGAAAGTGGAATTTCCAATCAGAATATTTTCCGTATGCGTGCAAATGCTTTTTTTTATTCAGGAAACTTCTCTGATGCCATTGAAGACTATACCCGCCTGATCAACTCCTATCGCCAGAGAAACGAGGAAACTTACTATAGAAGGGCTATGTCGTATTTTTATGCAGAAGAATACGAGCCTGCTACCCGCGACTTTACCAGAGTAATAGGACTGAACAGAACCAATGAAGAAGCCTATAT
>SLIL01000383.1 GCA_007135645.1 Bacteroidales bacterium | reverse complement strand
TCAACCAGTATTCCAACAATCCTGATCAGCTGCGCAACGGGTTTTATTTTATTGAAGGCCTGGAGCCCCTTGAAACCGTTGAGGTTGTTTTTGAAAAAGAGGGGTATGAGACCCTTGTTACGGAGTTGCTCATTGAGTCTGATCCCAACGGATTGACCGGGGATCACTTTTCCTTCCTTGATCCGTTGATGATCTCTTTTGTGCCACCGGTTGTAGTTGATGTACAGCCGGCTCAACAGCTCGATAACCTGGTTCCCGGAACTCCCTTACTGGTGGTTTTCAGCCGCAAAATGGACAAGGAGTCGGTAGAAGAAGCTTTCTCAACAGAGCCTGATGCACCTGTTTCGTTTTCCTGGAACAGTGATTTTATCCTGAATGTAAATACTTCGGAATTTGAATATCTCGAACATTATACCATTACCATTGATGGTAGCATTGCCAAAAATGAACTTACAGGCCAATTCCTGGATGGTAATGGGGATGGCGAAGAGGGTGGCGATTTCATATTTGAGATCACCATGTCTGATGAAGATACCGATCCTCCTTTTTTGCTGGAGCACTCCCCATCTCCCGATACCCCCGAGAGGGTGCTGCGTCCCATTGTGCGCCTGGTTTACGATGAGGTGATCATTGAAGGGAGCATTTCAGATGAGGCCGTTGTTCTGGCCGGTGAGGCCGATGGCGAGCCCATTGATGGAGTGATTCATCATTTTATTGTCAACGAACAAAGTATTATTCATTTTCTGCCCACCGAAGATCTTACCCCCAACCAGACATATCTGGTCTCCATTGCAGGAGGGCTGTCTGATGAATTCAACAATGCCACCGAGCCTTACAGTTTTCAGTTTTACCTGCTCGATCAGCCAGTAAACCAGTCAACGGTGATTGATGATTTCAATTCAGGGATCGTAAACTGGTGGCACCCTGACCAGGCAGGTCAAACCGTGGGGATCATACCCGGAATTACCAGCCGTACTGCCAACGGGGATGTAGTAATGCATTCTGCCGAAAGCACCGGAAGTATGAAGCTCAGTTATGGGTGGGATATGGGTTATTCAGGAATACCCTATATCCGGCAGTATTTACCTCCCACAGCCTCCCAGAACAACAATCGTTTCAATATTGAAGATGTGTTGCAGGTGTATGTGTATGGCGATGGCTCGCACAATGAATTCCGCATGGTGATCCGCGATGGGTTGAATCAGCTGGAAGCCCATGAATGGATCACCATTGACTGGATAGGGTGGAAACTCATATCCTGGGACCTGGCCAATGATCCTGTTTTTGGCTGGGTAAACGGCAATGGAGTGCTTGAAGGTGCCAATTTTTACATGGACGGGTTCCACCTGCGTCATGTTGATGGAGGTGCCGAGGTGGGTGCTATCTACTTCGATCATCTGCACTTTATCAACAGGGATGAGGTGCAATACCCCACTACCCTGTTTGAAAACTGGCAGCATTACGATGATTTTACCACCAATGTTTTCCCCTGGATCACCGTTGATGTGGATGAGGAAATAACCTGGAATCCCTCCGGTTTTACATTCCCCGGATCGGGCGAACCTTATGCTTTTAAGGTAATGAACCCGGCAGAAACAACCCCTTCTATTGCTAACGACCATCCGCCTGTTGATGGCGATAAATACCTTATAGCCATGATGTCGCAAAAAACCGGTGAAGACAAATGGCTCATTTCTCCCCAGTTGAAAGCCACTGAGACTTCCCAGCTGAGCTTTTACGCCAAATCCATACAGGTAGAGCCCTTTGGCCCCGAACGGATCAAAGTGTGGGTTACCATGGATGATGCCGCAACCTTTGAATTTGATCCCGACAATTTCATCCTGATCTCTGAAGGCGAATTCATAGAGGTGCCCGATGAGTGGACGCAGTATTCGTATTACCTTGGCGATTATGCCGGAGAGGTGTATCGCTTTGCAATACAGTATGTGTCAGAAGACGACTATATGCTCATGCTTGATAAGTTTGAGGTAGGTGAGGCTACCACTTATGCCCTTACCCTGAGTGCCGAACCCGAAGAAGGAGGTGAGGTGACCGGTGAAGGGGAGTTTCCGGCAGGTTTTCAGGCTACCGTTGTGGCCAGTCCCAATACCGGATGGCAGTTTGTGGAATGGACCGATGAAACCGGCACCACATTGAGTACACAGGCGTCATTTAATTATACTATGCCCGCAGAAGATACAGAATTAATTGCTCATTTTGAACTGGCGGTGTACAATGTGACCATCGATATTGACCCCGAAAACGGAGGAACAACAACCGGACAAGGGGAATACAACTATCAGCAGGAGGTTACGGTTACAGCAGTGCCTGCAGAAGGGTTTGCATTCATTAACTGGACCGACCGCGACTCCAATGTTGTGGGAACCGATCCGGAATACAGTTTTGTAATGCCCGCAGCTAATGTGCAGCTTACGGCCAACTTCCAGGACAATACTGGTGTGCACATCTCTGATGGCCAGCAACTAATGGTATATCCTAACCCTGCAAATGATTTAATTCATATCTTAGCTGATACCAATATTGAGCAAATCGTTCTTAAAGATCTTGCAGGTAGGGAGATCATTCGAAAAAATACTGCAGGTAACAGTATTTCTGTTGATATATCTTCCTTTGGTCAGGGGATGTATCTGCTTCAGGTGCAGATAGACGGAAATCTTTATATGCACAAAATTCAGATCACCAATTAATTTTTATTCACCCTTTTAAAACTCAACCAATAACTTACAAATCCT
>SLIL01000101.1 GCA_007135645.1 Bacteroidales bacterium | reverse complement strand
GCAAGAAAACGCCAATTGCGGCGTTGGGCTTGCCTTCAAAACAATGTCATCCCGAATTTACTTCGGGACTCCTGTTTTTCAGTCTTCGCCCGCCTTGCACTTGACGCTTTCTTATCAGGCAATAGAGAAAAATACAAGTTTTCGTGCAAACATTATTTAGGTCTGCCCCGAATTGTGGCAATACCATCAGTACCGCATTTGCAGGAAATTCGCAACCAATTGAATTTCTATGAGTTGAATGGACTGGTGTTTTACAAAGCATTGCTAAGTATCCTTTTCGGATCAGACTTCCATTTATTTAAACAGATTGTTTCCAATTATAGTTTTTCAAATATCCAACGGAAAATGTTTCCATATATTAGAACTTATGGCTATCTTTGAAAGAATAAAAAATGCACTTAATGCAACAAAAATTCGATATTATCCTGCTGGAAGAAGTGTGGAAGTTCTTCGATACATTGGAAGAAAAAGTAAAGGATAAGATTATTTATAATATGGATAAATCGAAGCATATAAATGATCCTTAACTTTTTAAAAAATTAGAAACCGATATTTGGGAATTCCGCACAAAATATTCAAATTTAAACTACCGGATCTTGGCATTCTGGGATAAAGAGCACAATTTTGAAACCTTAGTTATTGCTACTCATGGAGTTATTAAGAAAACCGACAAAGTTCCTAAGAAAGAAATTGAAAAGGCAAGAGCGATAATGAAACGTTATTTTGAACAGAAAAACAAAAAAAATAAACCATGGAAAAGACCGAAAAAATGAAAACTTATTCCTTCGACCAGCTAAAAGATAAACACCTTGGTAAAGTCGGAACAGAAAAAAGAAATAAATACGAGAATGAACTGAGACTTGACTTAATTGGAGAAATGATAAGACAAACGCGAAAGGAGAGACAATTAACTCAATCAGAATTGGGAGAGTTGATTGGTGTTCAGAAATCACAAATTTGCAGAATTGAGAGAAACGCAAAAAATGTAACTATAGCTACTATCCTGAAAGTCTTTAACGCCTTGAAAGCCAAAGTTAATTTTAACGTTGAATTACAAGACGGGGATTTCAAAATAGCATAAAAGAACTAATGTTAGCAACATGTTTTATCCTTGCCTCTTAACACTTACGCACAATTAATACGCATAATCCACAATCCTTCCATCGTATTTGCCATTGCGAATAATCCAGGTAACTTCGTAGAGATGTGGTATCCGGGCATTGGTCATATGAATGTAGATCCGGCTACCATCATTTGAAACAAAAGCCTTCGTGCGGCATTCAATGCGCTCTCTGATAAAAAACAGCAGGTTGCGGCGACACAAATTGGGATCAAAAAGATCGGCAAAAGCCTCTGATGGCAATTCAATGGTTTTATTATCAATTTTCACTTCTACCCGCGATATTTTCCTGTGTGGTACCCGCCCGTTATAACCCCAGTAGCGTTTTCCATCAATAAGATAAAGGTAGGTTCCATCAGAAACATATCCCAGATCATGCTCAAAGGTGCGAAACCTGGTTGAGGTTACAATGACCTGTTTGTTTTTGTGCTGCAAAACAATACTATCGGGGCCATAATCCGTCATTTGAAATTCGTTAAGGCCATCATCAGGTTCAACCCGCAGCAGATATCCAATAAAACTAAAACTACCCACTTCGGCCTTGAGGATGCTGTCGCGCAGCCGGAAGTAGCTCTCCGCAAGACCTTTGTAATCTGCAAGCACAAAATAGTCATCCGTTTCCTGTCCGGTGATCCTGGCAGGAAACAACAAAAAAACCGTGAGTAAAAGTAGAATTGTTTTCCTGAACAATAAAATATGCATCCTGCTTTTTTTGGTTTATCCAAATTTACAAAATCTTGTCCTATTACAAATCAGAATATCTGCTAACAATTGGGGGCGAATACGAGGTAAATGCGCTATATTTTTTAATTTTGTTTTAAAAAGTATGAATCCACTCCGAAAAGTACAATACCCCCCATCCCCCTAAGAGGGATAGCTCGCAGACTATTGAATTTAAGCGAGTTATAAAGGGCAGTTTTATCAACAGCATTAAAAAAAAAGACTTTTCAGAGTGGACTAAAGTATCAGTAATTAATTTAATGTAATACACACATACCGTTACCATGACAACCATCAAAGAGAATTACAACACCATTATCCGGCAATTGCCCGGCAAAGTGAAGCTGGTAGCCATTAGCAAAACCAAAACCGACGAAGAGATCATGGAGGTTTACCATTGCGGACACCGGATTTTTGGGGAGAGCAAAGCACAGGAACTGGTGCCCAAATACGAAAGGCTGCCCAAAGACATTGAATGGCATATGGTTGGACATTTGCAGTCCAATAAAGTGAAGTATATTGCCCCTTTCGTTACCCTGATACATTCAGTTGACAGTCTTAAACTGCTTAAAACCATCAACAAGGAGGGCAAGAAGAACCATCGTGTTATTGATTGCCTCTTGCAAATGCACATTGCCGAGGAAGAAACCAAGTTTGGACTGGATTATGAAGAAATCAGCCAGCTTCTTGGTTCAGAGGAATTCAAATCCATGCAGAATGTGCGCATCAGAGGCCTGATGTGCATGGCCACTTTTACCGATGATACAGCACAAATACGGAGAGAATTCAAACAGCTGGTAGAATACTTTAAGAAGGTAAAAGCTCGCTGGTTTGAAAACCTAGATTACTTCAACGAACGATCCATGGGCATGTCAGACGATTTTTTAATTGCCATGGAAGAAGGCAGCACGATGGTAAGGGTGGGGAGCAGTATATTTGGCAGCCGCTAACAACCACAATCCCCAAAATCTTTTAAGCCTCATTTATGATTAATTGGCACGCATTCCCAAAGGTGTTTTTTTACTTTTGGGTCAAGGTTAATTGATGTGCATGTAAATAAGGGCTTTGCACCAGGAAAACAGAACAAACTATGGTATTACATTGATTGTTATTTTACGCAATTGCATGTACTTGTTTTATTTTTCGATGTGTGAACCCTCAAAAAAAACTAACCTTTTATAGTTAGTTAAAACAAAACACAATCTGTCAGGTTTTATAACCAAAATATTATACCCTTAAATCTTATGACCCGGAAATTACGTATCTATTTGGTACCCATTGTGATCCTCATTGTAGCAGGATTAATTGCATACCCCAAAATAAGCCCTCTTTTAAAGAAATCGGCCGAAGAACCTGCGCAGGTATTTTCTGCAGGTCCCAGGGCATTAAACGTTGATGCTATGGTTATGCATCCTCAGCGCCTGGTAGAGATCATCAACAGCTCGGGCACACTGATCCCTGATGAACAAGTAGATCTCTCCTTTGAAACATCGGGAAAACTGGTGAATATTTACTTTGAAGAAGGCAAACGGGTAAACAGGGGCCAGCTGCTGGCAAAGATCAACGATCGTCCTTTGCAGGCTCAGTTGCTTAAGCTGCAGGCCCAGGAAAAACTTGCCCAGGAGCGGGAGTTTCGTCAAAGGAGCCTGCTTTCGCGCGACGCCATCAGCCAGGAAAGTTATGATCAGGTAGTTACAGAACTACAGTCTATCGAGGCCGATATTATGCTCATCGAGGCCCGGATCGCTGAAACAGAACTCAGGGCCCCTTTTGATGGGGTAATTGGGCTGCGATATGTTAGCGAAGGGGCCTTTGTGAATGTAAATACACGTATAGCAAGGTTAATAAAAAGTGATCCGTTAAAGATCGAATTTGCCGTCCCGGAAAGATATTCCGGTGATATTTCAGCCGGGTTTCCTATACAGTTTTTTCTTGAAGGAACCGGACAAGATCACCATGCCACCGTATATGCTGTTGACCCAAAAGTAGATGTACGTACCCGAAACATCATTGTAAGGGCAAGGTATTCCAACCCCAACGAAAGGATCAAACCCGGAAGATTTGTATCCATTCAGCTTGAGCTGACAGAGATACCCAATGCATTGGCAATTCCTACTGAAGCCCTGATACCGGAAATGGAAGGTGATCGGGTATTTGTATACCGGAATGGTCGTGCCGAGTCAGTAAGCGTCAATACAGGCTTGCGCACCGAAGATATGATCCAGATCACACAGGGGCTCAATCCCGGAGACACACTCGTTACCACAGGTATCCTCCAGATGCGACAAGGGATGCCCCTTGTCATTGACAATCTTTTGTAAAATTTAATCCCATGAGTTTATCATCTTTAAGCATACAACGCCCCGTCCTTTCAACAGTATTTACCATTATCATACTGCTTTTTGGGCTTATAGGCATGACCTTTCTGGGCGTAAGGGAGTTTCCCAGTGTTGACCCTCCTATCATATCTGTAAGGACTTCTTATCCGGGTGCCAACTCCGATGTTATCGATGCGCAGATCACCGAACCCCTGGAGCAGGCTATCAATGCCGTGCCTGGCATCCGCTCCATAACCAGTGTAAGCCGCCAGGGCAGCAGCAACATCACCGTTGAGTTTGAGCTGAGCGTGGATATGGAAACCGCTGCCAACGATGTGCGCGACAAGGTGGGCCAGGCCGTCCGCCTGCTGCCACGCGATGTGGATCCACCCGTTGTAAGCAAGGCCGATGCCGACGCCTCACCCATCATGTTTATCAACATACAGAGTGATCGCCGGTCGCTGATGGAGTTATCGGAAATTGCAGAATTGACTTTCCAGGAGCGATTGCAAACCATTGACGGGGTAAGCTCGGTACCCATCTGGGGGCAACGACGCTGGAGCATGCGCCTGTGGATGGACCCCGCCAAGCTTGCCGGCTACGGGCTCACCCCACTGGATGTGCGCAACGCCATTGCCCGCGAAAACGTGGAGCTGCCCTCCGGCAGCATTGAAGGAACCACCACCGAGTTAACCATACGCACACTTGGGCTGCTCACCACACCCGACGAATTCAATAACCTGATCATCAAACAGGAAGGCGACCAGGTGGTGCGCTTCATGGATATTGGCCGGGCCGAGCTGGGCAGTGAAAACCTGCGAAGCATCCTCATGCGTGACCGTATCCCCATGCTGGGTGTTGCCATCATACCCCAGCCCGGCTCCAATCATATTGAAATTGCAGATGAGGTTTACAGCCGGTTAGAGCATATCAAAAGAGACCTTCCTGATGACATTTTTTACCAGGTAGGTTTTGACAACACAAGCTACATCAGATCATCCATTGTTGAGGTCCGTAATACCATTTTCATTGCCTTTTTCCTAGTGGTGGTGATCATTTTTGTCTTTTTACGCGACTGGCGTACTACCCTAATACCCATACTTGTAATACCGGTGTCGCTGGTTGGTTCGTTCTTTATCATGTACCTGGCCGGATTTACCATCAATGTGCTTACCCTGCTAGCCATCGTGCTGGCCATTGGGCTTGTGGTGGACGATGCCATTGTGATGATGGAAAATATTTATGTGAAGATTGAAAAGGGGATGACCCCAAAGCAAGCTGGTTTAAAGGGCGCCCAGGAGATCTTTTTTGCCATTATTGCCACCACCATTACACTGGTGGCTGTGTTTATCCCCATTGTATTTCTTGAGGGGCAAACCGGAAGGTTGTTCAGGGAGTTCAGCATTGTACTGGCGGGGGCGGTAGCCATCAGTTCTTTTGTGGCACTTACCTTTACCCCTATGCTCTCCACCAAAATCCTGAAGCAAAGAAAAACCAGGGGGGCTTTGTACAATAAAACCGAAGTGTATTTTAAGGCACTCAATGATGCCTACCAGAATTCATTGGACAGATTTTTATCGCGCAGGTGGCTTGGGCTGGTGGTACTGGTGGCAGCTGCTGGCCTGATTGTTCTGTTATACAGCAATATTCCCGCTGAAATGGCCCCACTTGAAGACCGTTCCATGATCACCATCAATGCACAAACACCCGAAGGGGCGACTTTTGAGTTTACCCGCGATTATATATTTGATGTTGCAGAGATGGTGATGGATGAAGTTCCGGAAGTGGAAGGGGTGATCTATATGGTATTTGGTTCCTGGGCCAACGTGCGGGTGATCCTTGTCCCCCCTTCGGAGCGAGAGCGCAGTCAGCAGGAGATTGCTGACTACCTGTCGGCAAGAGTACGGGGGATGACCCGTGCCCGCGCTTTTGTGGTTCAGCAGTCTACTTTTGGGGGAAGGCGCTCTGGAATGCCTGTTCAGTACGTATTGCAGGCACAAAACATTGACCGCTTGCGGGAAGTACTTCCAGAATTTATGGAAAAGGTTGATGACAGCCCGGTATTGCAAATGGCCAATGTTAACCTCCGGTTTACCCGGCCCGAGCTGCAGGTTTCCATAAACAGGGACAAAGCCAACCTTATGGGAGTATCCACCCAGAACATCGGACAAACGATGCAGCTTGCCCTTTCGGGTCAGCGTTTCGGCTATTTCTTTATGCATGGTAAGCAATACCAGATACTGGGAGAACTTGCCAGGGAGAATCGCAACAAGCCCCTGGACCTGAAATCCCTCTACGTAAGAAACAATCAGGGAGACATGGTTCAGCTGGATAACCTGGTTACTTTGCAGGAACAAACGGCACCGCCACAGCTGTTCCGCTACAATCGCTTTGTTTCGGCCACTGTATCGTCGGGGCTGGCACCCGGCTATACCATTGGTGATGGCATTGAAGAAATGAACCGCATCTCTGACGAAGTGCTTGATGATACTTTCCGCACAGCTCTGGCAGGCGATTCGAGGGATTTTGACGAAAGTGCCTCCAGCCTAATGTATGCGTTCCTGTTTGCCCTTGTGCTGATCTTCCTGGTTTTGTCGGCCCAGTTCGAAAGTTTCCGCGACCCGTTGATCGTGATGATGACCGTACCACTGGCCCTTACCGGAGCCCTATTCTTCATGTGGTATTTTGATATAACCATGAATATCTTTAGCCAGATCGGCATCATCATGCTTATAGGGCTTGTATCCAAAAACGGGATCCTCATGGTGGAATTTGCCAACCAGCGCAAACAAGCCGGGCTTGAGAAAATCGAAGCCATTAAATTTGCTGCGGCAGCACGTTTTCGCCCCATTTTAATGACTTCCCTCTCCACTATTCTGGGAGTACTGCCTCTTACCCTGGGTATGGGCGAAGGAGCTCAAAGCCGCATTGCAATGGGGGTTGCAGTAATCGGTGGACTGGTTATTTCTACGTTTCTGACTCTCTATATTGTTCCAGCCATCTATACTTATGTTTCAAGTGCCAAAAAGAATGTTGAAGATGAAGGACTTAGCCCGGCTTACGCTTAGCATATTTGTATTTCTAACCATAACCTTTACTACCGCGAAAGCTCAGCAGGCAATTGCACTGGGAGAACTGATCGACATTACCCTGGAGAACAACTATTCCTTGCGTATCATTTCCAATCAGCAGCAAATAGCGATTAACAACTTTACCCGGGGCAATGCTGGTTTGCTTCCTTCAGTGGACTTGCGGTCAGGCTTTTCGGGTAATATCAATAATAGCGAACAACGATTTTCCAATGATACTCAAAATTCTCTCAGAAACATTCATAATACCAATACACAGGCCTCTTTACAGGCCGGATGGATGCTTTTTGACGGATTCAGGGGCCAGATACGTTACCGTCAGCTGGAAGAACTAATGGCACTCTCCGAGATTACCACCCGTATCTCCATAGAAAACACTATCGCCCGGGTGGCCTCCGAGTATTATTATTTTGTGCAGCAAAGACAGCTTTTTTCCAATTTACAATATGCAGTAGACCTCTCACGCGAAAGGGTCAGGATCGAAGAAGAGCATTTTTTACTGGGCTCAGGATCCAAAGTGCGATTGCTGCAGGCTCAGGTAAACCTCAATGCTGACAGCTCAAGACTCGAAAGGCAATACGAAGTGCTGGCAGCCAACCGTGTGCGCATAGCAGAACTTATGGCATTGCCCGATCTCAATGAGAATTTTATTCCTGATGATACAACGATTGTTATCAATAAGATACTCAACTACAACGAGCTTTTATCCCAGGCAATGGAGAACAATGCTTCAGTTATCGCTGCAAAACATAATCTGGTGATCTCAGAGCAGGATCTTGATATGACACGCTCACGGAGGTACCCATATCTGAATCTCACGAGCGGATATGGCTACAATTATAACACCTTTCAAACTGGCACGCTCACTTCCCAGCAAACCTGGGGCATGAATTACGCATTAACCCTTGGCATCAACCTCTACAACGGGGGAAATCAGCGCCGACAGGAGAGCAATGCCCGCATAGGCATTGAAAACCGGCAACTGATGCTTGAGCAAACCATCCAGGAGGTAACTGCCGACCTGATCACCATATTCAATTCCTACCTCAACAACCTACGCCTGCTGGAGCTGGAAACCCAGAACCTGGATGTAGCCCGGGAAAATCTTGACATTGCTTTCGACCGCTACAGATTAGGAGCCCTATCCGGTTTTGAATTGCGCGAGGTGCAGAAAAACCTCCTGGAAGCCGAAGAGCGCCTGCTTTCTATCCAATACCAGGCAAAAATGGCCGAGATCAGCCTTATGCAGATCACAGGACGTATCATTGGATACCAGGGGGTGCTCTGAGTTTAATTTTTCAAAACTACTTTCCAGGGATTCTAAGAACACCCTTACTCCTGCGTAGAGATTTTCTCATGGAGGATTTATTCTTTATGGATATTTATGTAAATTTGTCAACGAACGACAGGAGGCAGATAAACCTATGAGCATCGAAATTATACTGATTTTTTCTATAATGGGTGCCGCGCTGGTACTTTTCTTTACGGGCTGGGTCAGGATGGACATCGTGGCTCTGCTGGTATTGGGAACTCTTGCCATAACAGGACTTGTAGACCCTTATGAAGCATTGTCAGGATTCAGCAACCCCGCAGTGGTTACCGTTTGGGCAATGTTTATATTGAGTGCAGCCCTGTATCAGACTGGTGTGGCAAAGATCATAGGCAGGCAGGTATTGAGGTTTGCAGGCAACAGCGAATGGAGGATCATAGCGGTTATCATGGTCACCACCGGATCGTTATCTGCTGTAATGAATAACATTGGTGTTGCAGCATTAATGCTGCCGGTGGTTATGGATATATCACGCACCACGGGACGCTCGCCTTCGCGCCTGCTCATGCCCCTGGCCTACGGTTCGTTGCTGGGAGGACTTACCACCCTTATCGGAACTCCGCCCAACCTGCTTGTCTCATTTGCTTTACAAGATGCCGGATTAAGGCCTTTTGGATTATTTGACTTTACTCCTGTAGGACTGGGAGTAATGATCGGAGGAATTATTTTTGTTGCCGCAATCGGTCGTCATCTTTTGCCTTCGGGCAAAAATCTCAAAAAGGAAAAGAAAAAGCAAAAAAAAGAACTAACCGCGTCTTACGATTTGCAGGAGCGCACTTTTCTCATCAAAATTAACCCCGGAACCTGGCTTGAAGGGAAAACACTTGCTGAGAGCAGGATGAGGCCCGCTCTGGGATTAAATGTCCTTTCTGTTAAAAGACATGGAGGCGGCACCATACTCGACCCCGGCCCGGATACCATTATCAGAGGCAATGACCGGCTTTTTGTGCAGGGAAGATATGAGGCCATTAAAGCACTTCGTCAATGGAAAATATTGTTGCCCGAACAAAAGGGGCTTGACTTAACAGGCAGAGATCTGACCATACTGGATTTTTTTGAAGCCACAATGGATGAAAAATCCCCGTTGATAGGAAAGAAGCCCGGGAGTCTGCAGGGTACCGACGATTATAACATCAATATTCTGGCCATAAAACGAGACGATATTGTAGTATCTGGAAACATCAACAAAGAAGAGATCCTCCTAAACGATGTTTTGTTTTGCCAGGGCAGCCAGGATACAATGGATATGCTGGTTGAAAAAAACATCCTGATCCACTACAGGAAAGCCGACCAGGAAAACCTTCAGAAAATTTACAAACTCCATGAAAATCTTTTTGTTCTTGAAATAGAAGAAGATTCTGAATTATTTGAAAAAGCTGGCCCGGACACTCAGCTCGGCCAGGCTTTTGGGTTTAAAGTACTGGCTATTATAAGAGGTGAAAATGAATTTGTCATTCCAAAAACGGGTGAGAAATTCCTGCCGGGAGATCATTTGCTGGTACAAGGCAATATTGACGACCTCCCTTTGTTGAGAGGATTGATGGAGATGGAGCTTCTCGATGACAAGACCCCTGAAACCCAAAGCCTTGAAACAGATGATGTTATTATGGCCGAAATTGTGCTGGCACCCCGCTCTTTAATGGCAGGTAAGACACTGAGCGAGATAAATTTCAGAAAAAAATATGGTCTTACGGTTTTGGCATTATGGCGCGAAGGAAGAGCATACCGTACCAACCTTCATACAATCCCGCTACGCTTTGGGGAAGCACTGCTTCTGTATGGCAAACGTGAAAAGATGGAACTCATAGGCACAGAGCCGGATTTTATAATGCTAACTGATACTTTACCCCAAACCTTCAGAACAAACAAAGCTTTGACGGCCACACTGGTTATGGCTGCCATACTGGCTCCTGTGCTGCTGGGCCTGATCCCACTTGCCATCAGTGCCCTGTTCGGGATTACGCTAATGGTACTTACGGGATGCTTGAAAATGGAAGAGGCTTACCGGGCTATTGAATGGCGATCGGTATTTCTCATTGCCGGATTGCTTCCCCTGGGAGCAGCCATGCAACAATCGGGGGCAGCAGCCATGCTGGCTCAGGGCGTGGTAGATCTGTTCGGGGTATACGGCCCCTGGGGGGTTTTAATCGGATTGTACCTGTTAACGCTTCTTTGCACTATTGCCATTCCTCCCGCCGCACTGATCGTCATTATGGCGCCCATAGTATTGCAGGCTGCCGAAGGCTTTGGTATTTCGCCCCACAGCCTTTTAATGGCCGTGAGCATCGCCGCGGCAGGCAGCTTC
>SLIL01000387.1 GCA_007135645.1 Bacteroidales bacterium | reverse complement strand
TCAAGGGCTTGCACCCCTCGCTGATTGCCTGATGACAAATCGATAGCAAGCTGCCGGGTAAGCATCTCAGCCTGTGCTTCGTATTCGTAGATCCCTCTTTCCATTACCATCCTCAGCGAATCTTCGGTCAGGGTGATCTCTCTGTTGATATTCTCAAAGCGCTGAACTGCTACTCTGTAGGCCATTAAAGCACGTTCCTGCCTGATTTCGTTCTGAAGGGTATCAGCCAGTGCTGCAATTCCATTGGCAATATCTGCAGCCATTTCAGGGCTTTTATCCCTGACCCTGATCTCTACCGCACCGTATGGAGTCCGGCTCGAGGAGATATTGCTGCTATAGATCCTGCGCAGTGTAGTGTTGCGATACTTTGCATCTTCTTCTATTTCATAATGATCAAAAAGATCAAAACGTTCCACGATCCGGTCCCTGATGGCTGTTGACCCAAGCACTTGCAACAACCGCTCGGCATCATCCACATCACCATATTCAAGAAAGTCGACATTGGCACCAAAAACAGCACGGCTCAAACTGTGTGATTTGGCCGGAAACATCAGTACAGTTGACTCATACAGTGGTGTGATAAAGACCGGTGAAGAAAAAATAGCTGCCAGTAAAGCAGCTGAAAAACAAAGGATAGCAAGTTGTTTCCACCAACGGAAGAAAAACAGGAAAATATTGGTGGAATCAAATTCACTGCTTACATTCTTAGTATTCATATCCGATAATCGTTAATGGTAAAATAGTATGTTTCTTTGCTGGAATTATGTTAACTGATTCACTTTATTTTAAATACTCCCTGAATTTTAATAACGCATTTTGTGTAAAAAATTTTAAGGGGCTGAAAAAAAGAGCCCAAAGATACGTAAAAAATCAGTTGAAGGATTGAAACAAGTTACTGCCCTTCGCCATATTTCAATACATGAAACAATCCCCGGGGGCTGATTAATCTGATGATCATGGCAAGCAGAAATGAAGACACGATCATAACCGCCAAATTCACATGCCAGAATACCGACAGATCTTTTGAATATGAGGCAATAAAAATAACTCCGGCAATAAAAATTATCAACCTGAAAAGGAATCCATAATTTTTCCTGAATCTGAATATCCGGCATACCAGCAACACCTGAATGGCGGCTATGGAAAACTGCGTAATAACAGTAGCTACAGCAGATCCAAAAGCTTTATACTCGGGAATAAGCAATAAGTTTAAGCCCATATTCACAATCATTCCGGTGAATGCTATCAGGTTCAAGTACTTAAGATTATTATTGGCCGTGAGAAGCGTACTGAAAATATACATGGTAGAAATGGCACAAAACGACAGCATGAGTAATCCAAAAACCTTTGAGCTATGTGCTATTCGATACTCAAACATCATGATACTCTCTCCGTCATGCCTGGAATATAGCAGTCTCATCACTTCCTCTGCATAGTAAAACGAAGCAACAGCTGCAATAATGGCTACAGTAATCAGAATGGTATAGGATAATTTAATGAGTTCCTCAACCGACTCTTTGTTTTTGAGCATCCTGGCAAAGATGGGCAACAACAATACTGCAAACAGCAAGGCAATCATATTGGCAGCATCCAGCAGACGGTAGGCTGAGGCATAGATCCCCGAATACCACGCACCGTCCACTCCCAGCATCCTTTCAAGCATTACACTGTCGAGCCGGTTGTAAAAAGTCATCAGCAAAACGAGTATGGCAAAGGGGAAACTCTTTCGCATGATCATCATGAAAAAAGGCAAACTCCAGGTGAGTTGCCAGAATCGTGAATTTGCTTTTCTGAGTACAATACCCAGTGTAATGAGCACAGTAATACTCAAAGAAACGGTTTGCGCATAAACGAAGTATTGAATTTTAAAATCATGCACGATATTTCCCCACAACAACAAAGCACAAATGACGATCATCAGGCTTCGGTCAAGCACCGAAATAATTCCATCAGTTTTAAACAGGTGCAATCCACCAAGATTTGAACGCAGATACAGGATAAAACTTACCAGGAACTGATTCAATGCCAGAAAGGCAAGCATGATCATCTGCTCCCTGGAATACCCGATAAAAAATGCTCCACTGAAGGTAAACAGGGCGTAAACCAATAACAGTAAAAGCTTGAGAACGATTATATTGGAAAGGTGTTTTTGAAGCAGGTGATTGTTCTGGGCAATATTTTTGTTGTTGAAAGTGGTGATCCCAAAATCAAGCAAAATATAGAACAAAAAAGAAAAATTGAACACAGCAAAGTAAAAGCCATACTCTTCTGCCCCTACAGTATTTTGTACGGTACGGTCGATCCCGAAAATCCAGAACGGCTTAATCAGGAGATTTAAAACCAGCAATAAAGCAAGATTTCGTAAAAATTTCCGCTGCATCAGGCACTTGTACTCACAAAAGTACTCCCTAAACAATACTCATGAATGTCCTGGTCAAAATTATAAACTTTTATCATGCTACAGGTAGTTTATGCAAAAAAAAGGTGCATTTACCTGATTTTATTTCCCGGCTTCAAGATGTGCCTTATTACTGGATTATGGTGAGGATAAAAAAGTGTAACTTTGCACAAGTATCAAACCAGTATGTAATCTAATTTTAGAGTGCACTCTGAAGAGTATTTTTTAATGCTTTTTTTAAAAAAACAGCCCCTGGAAAATCGCATAATTCCAAAAGGTTGCGAGCTCCCCCTCTTAGGGGGATGGGGGGTAATGTACTTTTCTGAGCAAACCCCATTAATAGCATAAAGAAATAATGAATTTAAAACCAGGAGATAAAGTTAGTTTTCTCAATGACAAAGGCGGTGGCATTGTAACAAAAATTGTGGATGACACCCTTGTTCATGTGATCATTGAAGATGGATTTGAGATCCCTGTTCTGGCCAAAGAATTGATAAAAACAGGTACTGCTGAGATGGCGCAAGACATAGCCACGGCGCATCGCAATCTGAAGGCACAAGCTGAAGTGGTGGATACGGATGACGACATTCTTCCCCTTTACCTGTCGCACAATAATCCTGATCAACGGCCGGATGGCTTGTATTTCTGCCTGATCCCGGAGATCCAGGACAATCCGCTCACAGGTTCTCTTGAAGTGTATCTGATCAACCATACACAATATACCAGTGTTTTCAGTTTCTTCCTAAGCCATTCGGGCGATTTTCATGGCACAGAATATGGATACATAGAGCCAGAGTCGCGCCTGTTCATTGGCTCAATTGGCCGGTCAGAGATAGAAAAATGGGCCAATGCCCTGTGGCAAAGCGTATTTTTTAAAGAAGATAAATGCAGCCCCCTGCCTCCGGTAAGTGCACTGGTAAAGTTCAGGCCCATTAAGCTTTACAAAGAAGAAAGCTTTCAGTATGAAACACTGCTTCGCAAAAAAGCTTTTATGGTGGCAGTTGCCCTTGAATCGCAGCTCACTGCGAGACCGGTAACTGATGAAAAACCTGCCACAGAGCACTTAAAAGCCATGGAGGGTAAAGATCGCAAGGGAGAATCTGCATCTGTGAGCAAACCCAAAAAGGTGGAATCATTTCTTGAGAAGCACAAAATAGACGACAAGATTGCCGAAGTGGACCTCCATATTGGCGAACTGGTGGAGAACTTCACCAATCTGCAAAACAATGATCTGCTGAATATCCAGCTGGATTATTTCAGGAAATGCATGAATCAGGCACAGAAGGAAAGGCTCAGCAAAGTGATCTTTATTCATGGCGTTGGTAACGGTAAGCTGAAAACAGAGATCAACAGGCTACTGGATAAGGCTGAAGGAGTAGATTATTATGACGCCCCTTATGCCAGATATGGCATGGGAGCTACGGAAGTAAATTTTTACCGCAACAAATAATAAAAGACAGGCTTTCTTGTCGCTACGGCTCTTTGAGGCCGGAGAGGAAAGTCCGGGCAACACAGGGCAGCATACTTCCTAACGGGAAGCTATCCCGCGCATGCGGGATAAGAGCAAGTGCCACAGAAAATTACCGCCCCGCTCGCGGGGTAAGGGTGAAAACGTGAGGTAAGAGCTCACGCCCTGCCAGGGTGACCTGGCAGGGGGGTAAACCTTATGCGTTGAAAGACCAAATATACCGGGATTTGAGGGTGGCCCGCCCGAGCCCGGAGGGTAGGTCGTTGGAGGGTGGGTGTGAATCCACTCCCGGATAAATGACAGGAGTTCCGCTTTGGCGGGATTACAGAACCCGGCTTATAAGCCTGTCTTTTTTTATTTTTTCCCCGGCAAATAATCTTTTGATTTCTTCGTTTTTCAATCGTAATCAATACTTGCCCAATTGTTGATAAATAGGCGCAATTGTTGAAAATCAACAACCACTTCATGAGGTTTTTATTTGTAATTTCGCAGGAAAATTTAGTATATATGAACAGGAAACATCTCACCTTACTGGGCTTTATTGCACTGTTTCTCCCATCCGTAATTTTTTCTCAGCAAACCCAGGTTTACGATAACCCCCTGGCAGACTATAATCTGGCCCTGGAGCTTTTCAACAAGGGAAAATACGGAGCAGCCCGAAACCTCTTCAGCAAAACCATAGAGCGTATTGATGATGAAGAATCCAAGATCAGGAGCAATTCAGAATATTACCTGGCCATTTGCGCCCTGGAGCTCTTTAATCCGGATGCAGAAAAACTGCTCACTTCCTTCATTTTCAAATATCCCACGCATTCGCTGCAGAGCATTGCCAGTTTTCAGATGGGAAACCTGCAATACCGCAACCGTAAATACGATGAAGCACTGCACTGGTATGCAAGAGTAGATCTGTATGACCTCAACCAGGATCAACGCACGGAGCTGCAGTTTAAAACCGGGTACAGCCATTTTATGAATGAGGATTTCTCCCGTGCCAAGCACTACTTTTTTGATATCCGCAACCCCCAGTCGGTGTATTACTCTCCTGCCACCTACTACTACGGACATATTGCTTACAGCGAAGGAAATTACGAAACTGCCCTGATCTATTTTCAGCGCCTGAGAAACGATGATAATTTCGGTCCCATTGTCCCCTATTACATCACACACATCTACTTTCTCCAGGAGAAATATGATGAACTCCTTGCCTTTGCCCCTCCGCTGCTTGAGGAAGCAAGCACCCGCAGGGCCGCCGAAATATCCCGCATGATCGGGGAAGCACATTTTAACCGGGGTGAATTTGCCGAAGCAATCCCTTTCCTGGAAGAGTTTCACAGGCAATCGCGCCAGCGCATCAGTCGCGAAGACAATTATCAGCTGGCTTATGCCTACTATAAATCAGGTGAGTTTGCCAAAGCCGTGGGTTATTTCGAAAAGGTGACCAACGCTGAAGACTCCCTTGCACAAAACGCACTTTACCATCTGGCAGATGCCTACCTCCAAACTGACCAGCGACGCTCCGCAAGAACCGCTTTCCAGCAGGCCCACAGGATGGATTTTATTCCTGCTATCAGCCAAAATTCATTGTTCAACTACGCCATGCTTTCATTTGAGCTGTCCATGAACCCCTTTAACGAGGCCATTTTGTCCTTTCAGCGCTATGTGGAGCGATATCCTGAGTCGCCCAGGATCGAGGAGGCATACAGGCATCTTATAGACCTTTACCTCACCACCCGCAACTACAAGGATGCCCTTGCCAGCATGGAATCCATCAACCTGAATACTCCAACTCTGCGGGCCGCTTACCAGCGGGTTGCCTATTTCCGGGGGATCGAACTTTTTAACAACGGCGATTTCAATGGTGCCATCGAGAGTTTTCAGAAATCGTTGCAACATCCTCAAAACAGAACCATCAGGGCACAAGCCATGTTCTGGGAGGGTGAAGCCCATTTCAGGCTCGAGCAATACGAACAGGCCATTGAAACCATGAGAAGATTTCAACTCGTGCAGGGTGCTTTCAGCCTTCCTGAATACAACAAATCCCATTACACCATCGGATATTCTCACTTTAAACTGCAGAATTATCCTGCAGCCATTACCTCGTTGAGAAGCTTTACACAAAATCGCAATCTTGAAAGGGTGCTCAGAAATGATGCCTACCTGCGTATCGCCGACAGCTATTTCATTACCAAGGATTACAACGCAGCCATCGATTTCTACGACAGGGCCATTGCACTGGAAAGCAGGGATATTGATTATGCCATTTTTCAAAAGGCTGTTGCATTGGGTGTAACTGCACGTTTTGATGCAAAGATCAATACCCTCAATGACCTCCTGCGCAGATACCCCAATACCACTTATGCCGACAATGCGCGCTATGAACTGGCAAATACCTATGTGATACAAAACAACAACTCCAGGGCACTTCATTTTTACAACGAAGTGATGACACGTCATCCCAACTCAAGTTTTGTAAAAAGCGCCATGCTCAAAACCGGTCTTATACATTATAACCTCAATGAAGATCAAAGGGCACTTGCCATGTTTAAACGAGTGGTGCAGGAATATCCGGGTTCGCAGGAATCGCAGGATGCCCTGGTAAGCATCAGAAATATTTATGTTGCCATGGACCGGGTAGCTGAGTTTGTAGCATTTTCCGAAGGGCTCGGATTTGCCAATGTTTCTATTGCCCAGCAGGACTCGCTCACCTACATCGCTGCCGAAGGCAGGTATATGGCCGGTGACTGTACCAATGCCGTAAAGAGTTTTGAGAATTACCTGGAAAATTTTCCTTCTGGGATTTTTGCATTGAATGCTCACTTTTACAAAGCGGAATGTGATTTCCGTTTCAACGAGTTCCAGAAGGCACTGGCATCCTATGAATTTGTGCTTGAAAAGCCACGGTCAAAATTTTCTGAAAATGCCGCTTTGAGGGCAGCCCAGATCAACTTCAGGCTCAACCAGTTTCAGGCAGCGCTTGAAAACTACCAGCTCCTGGAGCAGATCGCCGAATTTGCAAGCAATATCCAGGAGGCAAAAACCGGGCAGATGCGTGCCCTTGACAAACTTCAGCGCTATGAAGCGGCCATTGCTGCAGCTAACAGAGTATTGGAAAGCGATAAAGTGGAGAGAGAGATCAGGCAGGAAGCCAACCTGATCATCGCCCGTGCAGCCATGGGACAAAATAACCTGGATAAAGCCAGAACCCACTACGCTGCGACTAACCAGATCGCCGAAAATGCCATGTCAGCAGAAGCCAAATACTACCTTGCCCTTATTGAATTCAGAAAAGGGAACTATGATGAAACCGAGAAACTCATCTTTCAGTACATCAACCTTCTTGCTGCCTATGATTACTGGCTGGCAAAGATATTTATCCTTCTGGCCGATAATTACCTGGCACAGGACAATGTTTTCCAGGCAAGGCACACCCTGCAAAGTATTATTGAGAATTATGATGGTGATGATCTGAGAAATCTTGCCATCGAAAAACTGGCTGCCATCGACCGGCAGGAAGAGTTGCACAGGCGTCAGGAAGACACCGACACCCTGGAGATTGACTTCTCAGGACAGGAAAGAACCAACCAGGAAAACTTTTAATTCAACACACCATGAAGCAAATAAAAATTCATATGCACCGGCATTCTCTCAGAAATACATCCCTTGCACTGGCCACCTTTTTGCTTTGCATGATCTCCTGGCAAAAAGCAGCTGCCCAGCAACTGGATTTTGATGAAGTTCAGGTAATAGCACCTTTTGAACCATCCATTTCCGATGCTTTTAAGATCAACTTCAATCCCAGTATTGAAGATACCATGCAGGTTGATATTAACTTTGAATACCGTATCTTTCCTATACAGATCCCAGTGCGGTTCAATATGGAGCCCCTCAGTGCGGCCCGCATGCGCGGCGAACCCCTTGATAAGCTTTACCGGGGCTATGTAAAGGGAGGATTTGGCAACTACACCACCCCTTACCTGGAAGCTTTTTACAACACCCTCAGATCCAACGAGTATCACTATGGCGTGCATGTTAAACACCTCTCGTCGGGTGGAGGCATTGAAGACTATGCCCATAGCGGGTTCAGCGACAACAAAATCAACCTTTACGGCAAAAGGTTTCTCCGTAATCACACCTTGCATGCCGACATCAACTACGAGCGCAACCGCCTGCATTTTTACGGGTTCAAACCGGATGAAATTGACGATCCCGTTTTTCTTGATGAACTGGAAAGGGAACATTATCGTCAAACCTTTCATTTTGCCTCCCCATCCTTTTCTGTCAGGAGCAACTATCTGGACAGCACCAAACTACAGCACGACTTCCGGTTGAAATACCATGTGCTTGCCGACGGCTATGATGCCATGGAACACAGGGTAGGTTTTACAGGCTCACTTGAAAAAACCCTTGGGCAGGATCCCATGGGCTTTGCAGACAGGCAAACCTTTCACCTGGATATGGGGGTGGATTATTACAACAACCAGAATCTGTTTGACACAACCAATACTGCAGTTATATCCGTTGCACCAAGGTTCTCTTCTTCATTCAGGGACTTTAACTTTTACGTGGGTTTAAATGCAACCATTCAGGCAGATACTACCAGCTATGCCCGGTTTTATCCCCTGGCATGGGCCGAGGTAAACCTCATAAACAATGTATTATTTGCCTATGCATCCTTAACCGGTAGCCTGAGCAAAAACAACATGAGAGACTTTATGCTGCAGAACCCCTTCATGGAAACTTCCATTCCATATGCATTTCAGAATAATAAAATGGAGATCAGAGGGGGTTTCAAAGGATCTATCAGCTCTTTTGCTTCCTACAACATTTCAGTAAGCAGGAGCGAAACAGATAACTACCCGTTTTTTGTAACAAACTTCGACAGCCCCCTGACCAATCGTTTTGATGTTGTTTACGATGACATCAAACGATTTAACCTGCGCACAGAATTGTTCTCCAATGTTGGTGAACGGCTGAAAGTAAGGTTTGCCTCCGATTATTATGAGTTCTCACTTGACAATGAGCTGGAAGCCTGGCATGAACCCACCATCCGGCTGAGTTTAAACCTCACCTATAATATTCAGGATAAGATCATCTTTAATGCCGGAGCTTTTGCCCGCAATTCGGTCTATGCCAGAATCCCCGACGAAACCCACTCATCCGGGTTCAGAAGCGAGGAGATCCACGGATTTCATGTGGATGCAAGCTTTGGTGTAGAGTATCGCTATACAAGGATTTTGAGCGTGTTTCTAAACCTTAACAATGTTCAGAACCAACCCTTTGAGCGCTGGTACAATTATCCATCGCAGCGATTTAATGTGCTTGGCGGTGTAACTTATGCTTTCTGATAGCTGATTCCATTTAAAAAAATCCCCCGTTCACTTCATCTGTTATCAGATCTGGAACGGGGCATTTTTTTGATCTGTTCCTGCAATTTTTACCTGCTGTTTAGGCCTTGAAAAAGCAAGAATAAACGGGTAAAATCAAGCCCGAATTACAACGGTACCCTATTGATACCTTCCAAGTTTTCAACAGATTGTTAATTTCGATGTAATTTTTTGATTTTCAATTATATAAAAAACCAAAAAAGGCATAAAAAAATGATCATTTCAGGCCTTTTCAACGGTAAAAGACCGCTAAAAAAGAGTATCTTTGTGGGTTATTCAGAACTAAAGAAAAAATGAGCGAAGAAAACAAAGAAAATATTGTAAAAGAGATGAGTTATGATGCTGCCAGCATCCAGGTACTGGAAGGTTTGGAGGCAGTAAGAAAAAGACCCGCCATGTATATTGGCGATATCAGCAGCAAGGGTCTTCACCACCTGGTTTACGAAGTTGTTGACAACTCCATAGATGAGTCTATGGCCGGCTATTGCAACCGGATTGATGTAACTATCAACGAGGACAATTCGGTAACCATTCTTGACAATGGCCGTGGGATACCGGTTGATATTCATGAAAAAGAGGGACGCAGTGCCCTTGAAGTTGTAATGACTGTATTGCATGCCGGGGGTAAATTTGACAAAGACAGCTATAAGGTTTCGGGTGGATTGCACGGTGTTGGGGTTAGTTGTGTAAATGCTTTGTCAAACCATTTAAAAGTTACCGTTTACAGGCAGGGAAAAAAATATGAGCAGGAGTACAGCAAAGGGCAACCTTTGTATCCTGTGAGAGAAGTGGGAACGGCTGACAAAACAGGAACGGAAGTAACTTTCAGGCCCGACGATACCATTTTTACCTTAACAGACTACAGCTACGATATCCTTTCCAACCGCCTGCGCGAGCTTGCTTTTCTTAACAAGGGAGTAACCCTCACCATAACCGATCTGCGCAGCCTCAATGAAAACGGCGAACCTGTTTTCGAGTCCTATCATTCAGAAGAAGGTTTGAAGGAGTTTGTACAGTATCTTGATGATACCCGCGAAAAGCTGATCGAGGCACCCATTTACATGGACGGAGAAAAAGCCGGCATTCCCGTGGAGGTTGCCATGCAATACAACTCCTCATTTGCCGAAAACCTTCAGTCTTATGTAAACAATATCAACACCATAGAAGGGGGAAGCCACCTGGCAGGATTCAGGAGGGCACTCACCCGCACCCTGAAAAGTTATGCCGAAAAATCAGGCATGCTCTCCAAGCTTAAATTCGAGATCAGTGGCGATGACTTCCGCGAAGGGCTCACTGCTGTGATCTCGGTAAAAGTTGCCGAGCCCCAGTTTGAAGGACAAACCAAGACCAAACTGGGCAACTCAGAGGTGGCCGGAGCGGTTGATCAGGCGGTGAGCGAGATGCTCAATTATTATCTGGAGGAACACCCCAAAGAGGCCAAAACCATTGTAAACAAGGTAATCCTCGCTGCCACTGCCCGGCATGCGGCCCGCAAAGCCAGGGAACTGGTGCAGCGCAAAAGCGTGTTAAGCTCAACAGGTTTGCCCGGCAAGCTCTCAGACTGCAGCGAGCGAAACCCGGAACTGGCTGAGATCTACCTGGTGGAGGGTGACTCGGCAGGTGGAACGGCAAAACAAGGCCGCGACCGCAAGTTTCAGGCGATCCTCCCCTTGCGTGGTAAGATCC
>SLIL01000154.1 GCA_007135645.1 Bacteroidales bacterium | reverse complement strand
TGCAAAATGAAAATCATAATCCCTGGCTTTGATCATTTGCTTTGCAAAAGCTGTTTCAGTATCTGAAAATGCATTGGCCCAGAGGTGGAAATAGATCTCCCTGAGCGTATCATTACTGTTGTTGACATACTCCATTTTAGCGGAGGCATCAATAAGACCTGTGGAATCATCAAGGTTTGCATCCACAGAAAAATTCACCTGCTGTGAGAATTTATCGTTACTGCATGGAAGTGCAGAGGTTACAGAAATAAGAAAAGCCAGAAAAAAACCCAGGGTATTTTGTAGCATCCAACAAAGATTTCCGCAAAAATAGTAAAGAAACCACTATTATTTACGCCAACCTGTGTATGAGTGATCTTTTTGAGATCAATCTGTTCAACAGATAGTTATCAGAGATTCTCGAGCAAAAGAGATTCCAGCTCGTCGATGGAGAAATTGCGGGCAAGGATCCTGTTTTCCCGATCCAGCAGCACATATTGCGGTACTTCATTGATATTATACAGACTAACCACAGGAGAGTTCATAAACCTGAGGTCGCTGACCTGCAACCAGTTAATATTGTCCCTTTCGATGGCAGCAAGCCATTGCTCCCTGTTACGATCCAGAGAAATGGCATAAACTTCAAATCCCCTGTCATTGTATTCGCTGTAAAGCTTACCGATCAGAGCATTTGCCTCGCGACACGGAGGACACCAGGCAGCCCAGAAGTCGATGAGAACTATATTGCCTTTGAGTGAAGACAAGGAAATATAGTTCCCCTCAGGATCGGGCAGGGAGATCTCAGGTGCTACATTTCCGATTGCGAGTTGCTCTTCATTATGAATTTGACGCTGCTTTTCTCTTTTATGCTCATTGACACGTTTTTTCAGGTTGATAACGTGTTTGTTGGTAGGATATGCCATGCAAAGACTTTTGCTTAACTTCTCAAAGTAATAAAAATTCTCATCTTCATTCAGGAGCAGGTTATCCTCAAAAAATTGATAAAGGGCGAGAATAGAAGCGAGGGTTTGAGGATTTTCGTCAATTACTTTTTTTACAAAATTCTTTTGCTGTTGCTTGATCTTTCTGTACTCTTCCCTGAGTTCCTTTCTCACTTCCTTGAAATCGGGCTGTGTTCGTGCTTCCCTGAAAATAGCCCGCAGGGAATCCACACCGGCCATTCCCCGGAGAACGTTGTTGTTGAGTTTCCAAAGCAGTTCTGATCCGTAGGAGCCCTCCACAGTGTATGTAGATCGCAGATCGCTGGAACTGGCAGTGATGTATATCTTCTCACCAGGCTCGGGGGCAATGGTTATAAAATTCCCATTATTGGAAACGATTCTGTAGAATCCGGCAATTTCAACATCCAGTTCAAAAGAAAAAAAACCATCACTGTCAATAGCAATGGTGTCGATGTTTATTAAGTCTGTGGGGGTAAGCTCCTGCAGCAAGAAATATCGCGGCCCATCAGCTTCTATGTTTCCGGATATAACTACACTGCCTTCAGGGTCACCATTGCCGTTTTCACGGCATGCAGTAAAAAAACACAGTGCGGTCAGAAATAGAAAATATATGTTGCTGTTTTTGGTCATTTAATTTCTCATGCGTTTCATTTGGTCTTACAAAAATAGGCTATAGCTCCATCGGGAAAATGTATTTAAATATTTTTAACCGGCATTTTATAGATTAATAGGTTAATTTCAGCTAAAATACTCATACTCTTAAATTACCTGACTGCGGATGAGAGCATGATTTTAAAGCCACATCTCAGGCATAAAAAATCAGCTCCTTCGGTGTCTTGAAGGTTTACCCATGATTAAATGAGCCAGCATAATTATCATTATGGAGAGGACTGAGCTCAACAGTGAGCGAAAGATTATATTGAATACTTCGTTTAGCCGGAATGTTTCAATAAAAAACAGGAAGGTATGGTGCAAAAAGATCAGCAATGAAGTATAAATGAGAATCCAGAAAAACCCGTTGTTATCGACTCTGGGCTCTGAACCTGCATCAAAATCAGCTTTTACTGATATCAGCCTGATAATAAATGGGCGCAAAAATGCCATAAATACGGTTGCTGATGCATGCATTCCCATGGTATCTGAGAACATATCTACGGTTAAACCGGTAAAAAACGCCCACAGAAGCAGCACCCATCCCTTAACATCAAAAGGAAGCATAAGAATAAACAGCGGGTAAATAAACGGGGTCAGGTACCCACTGAGATACACCTGGTTAAGGATAACAACCTGAATAGCTATCAGTAATAGAAATCTGCCGATATGTTTAACTGTGCCCAGGTTCATTGACTTATTAGTTGGTTTTTAAACTCTTAAAAATCAGAGTTGCCTTGCTGATTCTTCAAGCTGAATGAGTTCGGAGCGGTAAATGCTCTTCACTACATTGACATATGTCAGATTATTAAAATCTACATCCAGATCAATTTCAATGGTATAGAAGTTATCACCCCTTCGTATTTCAAAATCGGATATGGTTCCTATGAGGATATCCTGGGGAAAAATATGTGAGAATCCACTGGTGTTTATGGAATCTCCTATCTGAAGTTCCACATGGGGAGGGATGTAAAGCATGGTAGCCTTTTGGTAGTTATATCCTTCCCAGAAAACCGTTCCCAGGTGGTTGCTCTTTTTATGGCGTGCACTTACCTGAATATCAGAGTGCAGAAATGATAATACTGCACTGAAATTTGCCGAAACCTCCTTTACTATACCTATAACCCCGTTAGGTAGTATGACTCCCATATCAGGTTTAATGCCATGCAACCGCCCTTTGTCAAGGGTAATGTAATTGTTTCTGTTTTGTACCGTATTGTTGATTACCCTTGCATTGATATAGCTGAACTGTTTGCGGTGCAGGGTGTCATTGAAAGTAAAGATCTGCCGGTCGGTTTTAAGGTAGGTGCCCGGCAACATGCTCATAAGCTCATTGTTGCGGGCAGCAAGCTCTTCGTTGATACTTCTCAATGCAAAGTATTCCGCGATATTGGTGCGTGACTGATAAATACTTCCGGAGAGGAAATTGGCAGAATTAACAAATGCTGATCTGTGGTAAAAATGATTTTGAACAATAAGCGTAAAAGCAATTACCTGTAGAAGAACAAACAGGAAAAAAAAGTAATGCTTTGCTATAAAATTGAACAAGTTTCGCATATCAGCAAATAGAAAAGTACCTCCGGATCATTATTTGATCAGGAATGGGAATTTGTCAAAATTCTTCAGGGCAATTCCAGTACCCCTGGCAACGGCTCTGAGTGGATCTTCAGCCACATGAACCGGCAGTTTGGTTTTGTGCGAAATTCTTTTGTCAAGGCCTCTTAGCAATGAGCCACCACCGGCCATGTAAATACCTGTTCTGTAAATATCGGCTGCCAGCTCAGGAGGTGTCATCTCCAGTGCGGTAAGCACTGCAGCTTCAATCTTGGTGATGGATTTATCCAGACACTGGGCAATTTCGGTATAACTTACAATGATCTCCTTGGGAATACCTGTCATCATGTCTCTGCCATGCACAGCGATATCGGCAGGAGGATTCTCCAGTTCAGTAGTAGCTGCACCTACCTCTATTTTGATCCTTTCAGCAGTTCGCTCACCTACCAGGATATTATGCTGCTTGCGCATATACTCTTCGATATCATAATTGAAGTCGTCACCTGCTATGCGTATAGATTTATTGCAGACAATCCCTCCCAGGGCAATTACTGCAATTTCGCTTGTACCTCCCCCAATATCCACAACAATATTTCCGGTGGGCTCAAGCACATCAATACCAATCCCGATGGCAGCGGCCATGGGTTCATGGATCAGTCTTACCTCTTTGGCACCAGCCTGTTCGCAGGAATCCCTAACGGCTCTTTCTTCAACCTCGGTAATACCTGAAGGGATACAGATCACCATTTTCAAGGAAGGAGGGAAAAAGGGCTTCTTGGTTTCGGTCATTTTGATCATTTCCCTGATCATGGCTTCAGCAGCCTGAAAATCAGCGATAACGCCATCGCGAAGTGGACGAAGAGTTTTTATATTTTCATGGGTTTTACCATGCATCATCATGGCCTTTCGCCCTACGGCGATCACTTTGTTGCCGGCACGCTCAATGGCAACGATAGAAGGCTCTTCCACAACAACTTTGTCATTGTGAATTATAATGGTATTGGCTGTTCCCAGGTCAATAGCTATTTCTTTGGTTAAGAAGGAAAATAAACCCATTGTTATATAATTTAGAATGTATTAGATTTAATGTTTAAAATGTCTTGTTGATGTCATGACCATGCTTATACCATGTTCATTGCAAAAATCAATTGATTCATTGTCTCTCACCGATCCTCCCGGTTGAATAACAGAAATAATGCCCTCTTTACTGGCGATCTCAACACAATCGGGAAAAGGGAAGAACGCATCGGATGCCATTACGGCTCCTTTCAAATTGTGCTTAAACTCTTTCGCTTTCACGATTGCCTGTTTCAAAGCGTCAACCCTTGATGTTTGCCCGGTGCCGGAGGCAAGTAACTGCCTGTTTGCAGCCAGCACAATAGCATTTGATTTGGTATGCTTTACGATTTTATTGGCAAAAACCAGGTCCTCTTTTACTGCCTCTTCCGGAGAAGTTACCGTTGCCAGGATCAGGTCCTGTGGACGGGTATCTGTAAGATTGCCTGATTGTGCAAGCACACCGTTTAATGCAGAACGGAATACCCACTTCTGAGTTACTTGTTCATTCAACTGCAATATAATCCGGTTTTTCCTCTGTTTTAAAACGTTGAGCGCCTCCTCAGAATAGTCAGGGGCAAGGATCACCTCAAAGAACAATTCATTGATATGATACGCAGTATCAGGGTCAATGTTACGGTTTGCGATTAAAATTCCTCCAAAAGCAGAAACAGGATCTGAGGCAAGAGCATCAAGGTAGGCCTGCTTAATATCCAACCGCGAAGCAACCCCGCATGCATTGGTATGTTTTATGATTACGAAAGTGGGTTCACTGAACTCACCCATAAGCGAAATGGCAGCATCAACATCCAGCAGATTGTTGTATGACAGCTCCTTGCCATGCAGCTGGGTAAATATTTTTTCCATATCTCCGAAAAAATACCCTTCCTGATGGGGATTTTCACCGTATCTTAATTTTTTTCCTTTGGAAATACTCTTTTTGAAAACCTCTTTACTGCCGCCCGAAATGTGTTCAAAAATAGCGGTATCGTAATGGGATGAAACGTGGAATGCATTGGCAGCAAAGTGCTTTCTCTGATCAACCGTTGTTTGCAATCCCTGCCTGGCAATGAGTTCCCTTGCTTCATCATACATATCCTGCGAAGCAACCACCCAGGTGTGTGCAAAATTCTTTGCCCCTGCCCTGATCAGCGATATTCCGCCAATATCAATCTTTTCGATGATCTCTTCTTCGCTCCCTCCCTTTGCCACTGTTTCTTCAAAGGGATAAAGGTCAACCAGCACCATATCTATGGCCGGGATCTGGTATTTCTCCTGCTCTGCCTGATCCGATTCGTTCTGACGACGAAAAAGAATACCCCCAAAGATTTTCGGATGTAGGGTTTTTACCCTTCCTCCGAATACGGATGGATAGCTGGTCATATCTTCCACAGCTGTGGCCTCGTAACCAAGATCCCGGATAAAGTTGAGTGTTCCTCCGGTGGAATAAATTTTAACGCCTGATTTTCCCAGCAGGTGAATAAGTTCTCTGGCTGGTTCTTTATGAAAAAGGCTGATAAGCGCTGACTTTACTGGGGTATAATTTTCCATTTCAGGTTTTTTTGGGCCTTCTGATCATGGTTGCCATGCATTACAGCAAATACAAAAAGCAAATGAACTGCAGGCTCTGTTTTTAGCACAGGCAAAAGTAATAATTATGACTGCATTGCGGTGCGTAGAATTACGGAAAAAACCGATTTTAGAAATATAAAAACTCATTACCTTTGCCCGTCCTTAAATATAGCAACACCTAACAAGTAATCTCTTTATCATGGCATACGTATCAAAGGAAAAACTCTTCTCCAGGAAATGGTTTTATTCCTATTCACTTATTCTGGTAGGATCATTTATCATGGCCGCCGGCTATGTATTGTTCATCAGCCCTTACCGTTTGGTGCCGGGTGGTGTATATGGCATTGGCATCGTACTGTATCATTTAACGGAAGGTCTCATTCCGGTTGGTTTAACGGGCCTTGCATTTAATATTCCGCTTACCATTATCGGGATCAAAGTGCTGGGGCCACGTTTCGGAGTAAAAACAATTGTGGGATTCGTACTCGCATCCTTCTTCATTGATGCACTTACCTGGTTCTGGGGCAATAAGCCCCTGGTGGAGGACGAAGCACTGCTGTCGTCCATTTTCGGAGGAATATTGATCGGGTTTGGACTGGGACTGGTGTTTAAGGCCAAGGCTTCATCCGGTGGATCTTCTATTATGGCCATGCTGGCTACCAAATATACCAGAGTACCCGTTGGACAAACCCTTATCGTGATCGACTCCATCATTGTGATCTTCGGGCTTATTGCTTTTGGACAGTGGGATATTCCGCTCTACTCATGGATTGTTATCTTTATTACCGGTAAAGTAATTGATGTTACCATGGAGGGTATGAGTTACGAAAAAACCCTTTTCATCATTTCAGACCACCATGAACAGATCAGTCAGAAGATCCTTCATGATCTGAACCGTGGAGGAACCCTGATCCATGGCGAAGGGATGTACAACCATGCAGAGAAAAAGATCATCTTTGTAAATGTAACACGCCGGGAGCTTTCTATCCTGACGGAATATGTGAACGAGATTGACCCCAAAGCTTTCATGACCGTAATCGAAGCATCTGAGATCCTGGGCCAGGGGTTTAAATCGCTGGAAGCAAAGGTTGATGATGTAGCTTAAAGATTTACATCCTGGCCTTTTGCCAGCTCAACCCCCATAGGATATATAGAAAATTCAAAAAGATAACCCCTGTTAATAGCAGGTGGATGTGATTGTATGTAAAACCCTGGTCTGTAAGAAAGCTGTAAACCACCGGACCTGCAGCAGTGCTTATTATCATTACAAAAGTAAAGATACTCCTGATACTGCCAAGATTCTTTACCCCATAAGTTTCGGCATACAATGCATTGCTGGTAGTGGGATTGGCACCCGCGGTAATGCCTGCCAGAAACCAGAACAGTAGTGCAGCTGACGGGTGATCAAAAAATATGAGAACCAGCAGCCCCAATGCCATTGGAAGTAGCACAAAAGGAAATACTTTTCTGGAGGTGAACCGATCTACCAGAGGGCCTGCAAAAATGGAAAAGAAAAAAGAAGAAACCGCATAGGCCGAGATACTGAAAGCCATCCAGCCCGCGGACCAGCCTTTAAACTCTGCTATAAAAACCTGGAAGAAAAACAATGCAGTAAGAGAGAAGCCATTGATAAAAGCCGTGGGGGCAAAAATATAAAAATAGCGGTTCCGGATGATTTCCTTTTGGGTCCATTCTTTGTCCGGTTGGTTATCTGTCGCAACCTTCCTGCGGGTTATCTCGGCAGATTCAACCACTTTTGATTTATCAAAATCTTTGATTAAGTACCACACCAAAGGCAGCAATGTAATCAAAATAAAAATGGCACTGAGAAAAAATGTTTCTCTCCAACCCACAACAAGTATCAGGGTAATTATTGTAACGGGAAGTATTGCTTCAGCAAGGGGAAACCCCAGGTAGGCTATACTAAGAGCCTTACCGCGGGCATAGGAAAAATATCGCCCCATGGAAGTCATTGAGGTATGTGACAACAGGCCCTGTCCGAAAAAACGAAGAAGGAAAAAGGCCAGAAACAGCATAAACAGGTTCAAGGTAAGGCCTGCAACAAGATTTGCTGTAATAATTCCTAATACTACCACCAAGGCAAACCGTATCAAAGAGACACGATCTATGAGTTTACCGGCAAATATCATTGTAAAGCCACTACAAATGGTGGCTGCAGCATAGATTGAACTGAAGAGGGTTGAGCTTATAGCAAAATCCTCTATAATAGCAGGAATATATAATGAGAGCACGAATGTTTGACCAAATCCTGAATACAGGGTAAGCAGGATGGCAAAAAGCATGATTTTAATATTGGAGGTAAATAACCGGTAATAATTCATGAATATAAATGCTCTTTGGGTTCAGTGATAATCCTCAACATTCAAAAAAAGGTGGAAACTGCCACAAGGCTCTTCCTCCCTTCTAAATAACTTCCCACGAGAAATGGAACTTTAGCTCAGGAAAGTTCTCCATAGACCGTTTGAGCAGCCATTCTGATTCGGCCAGGAATACGTGATTGCCATACTTGTCGGTAACCATGTTGCGGTATTTCTGGGCAATAAATTCCTGCAACTTTCTGGTATTATCGGAGGTAACCCACACGGCTTTGTAAAAGTTCAGGTAATCAAACCGGCAGGATGCACTGTATTCATGCAGCAACCTGAACTGGATCACCTCAAACTGCAACTCCCCCACTGTGCCAATAACACGCCGGTTGCCCGGTTGCTGGGTAAAAAGCTGGGCAACCCCTTCGTCAGTAAGCTGCCTGATCCCTTTTTCCAGCTGCTTGGCTTTCATGGGGTCGGTATTTACCAGCTCCTTAAAGATCTCGGGGGAAAAGGTTGGGATCCCCTTGTAGATAACCCTTTCTCCTTCTGTCAACGTCTCCCCGATCCTGAAATTCCCGGTATCGTAAAGGCCAACGATATCACCAGGCCATGCCTCATCGATGACCGACTTGTCATTGGCCATAAAACTGGTGGGGTTGCTGAACTTAAACGTTTTCCCCTGCTTCACGTGCAAGTAGTTTTTATTCCGCTCAAACTTTCCTGAGCAAACCCTTAGAAAAGCAATACGGTCGCGGTGGCGGGGATCAAGGTTTGCATGGATCTTGAAAACAAATCCAGAAAAAGCGTTTTCTTCAGGTTTTACTTCCCTGATATCTGTTTGCCTTGCCACAGGTCTGGGAGCGATCTTGATAAAGGTATCCAGCAATTCTTTTACGCCAAAATTATTGAGTGCACTGCCAAAAAATACGGGTGCAACCTCACCTGAGAGGTAGGTATTTGCATCAAAAGGATCATATACCCCCTCAATGAGTTCCGCTTCTTCCCTGAGGATGTCTGCATGCTCACCGATGAGATCGTCAAGCCGGTTGTCATCAAGGGAGTGTATTTCGGTTACTTCCTCTTCCAGCTTTTGTTTGTTGGGTTTAAAAAAGTAGATATGATTATTGAGCAGGTGATAAACCCCCTGAAAACTCTTGCCCATGCTAATGGGCCAGGTAACAGGCCTTACACGAATGCTCAGTTTTTCTTCTATTTCATCCAGGATGTCAAAGGGGTTCTGCCCATCGCGATCCATTTTATTGATAAAAATAATTACCGGGGTATTGCGCATGCGGCAAACCTGCATCAGCTTTTCGGTTTGTGCTTCAACCCCCTTAGCACAGTCAATAACCAGGATCACGCTATCCACTGCTGACAAGGTGCGATAGGTGTCTTCTGCAAAATCCTGGTGCCCGGGAGTATCCAGAAGATTGATCTTCACCCCTTCGTACTCAAACCCCATTACCGAAGTGGCAACGGAAATACCCCTTTGCCTTTCAATCTCCATAAAATCGGAGGTGGCACCCTGCTTGATTTTGTTTGACTTAACGGCTCCCGCTGTTTGAATGGCACCGCCAAAAAGTAACAGCTTTTCGGTAAGGGTGGTCTTACCGGCATCGGGGTGGCTTATAATTCCAAAAGTACGTCTTCTGGATGTTTCTTTTTCCAGTGGAGATCCTTTCAACTTTGTTGTGGCACCTGTGTTTTCCAACGTCAATGGTTTTAAATGATCAACTAAAAAGGGGGCTGCAATGCCCCCTCTGATTTTTTTTGCAAAAGTACGTAAATAAAATCAATTATTTTAACTCAAACACAAGTCCCTGCAAATGATGTACATTCCCTTCCTGATCAACCATTGCAGAACCGTGCTCACCTACGTTATGAAATTTTCCTTTTTTATCTTTTAGACGGTACTCCACATAAAATGCTGATTTTTGCTCTATGGCTTCTTCAATAACCTTATTTACATGATCCAGATCATCAGGATGAATAAGATCAGCATAAGCAAGTGTTTTATTACCCAGGAAGTCATCTGCTTTATAGCCGGTGATCTTTTCACAATAATCGCTCATGAAATCCATAGTAAAATTCTCATCGAGCAAACACTGGTAAACAATACCAGGCATATTATCAACCAGGCCGCTTAGCTCCTCTTTCACCTTTTCCATTTCTCTCTGGCTTTGGGTCATGGCTTCCATGGTTTGCCTTAGCTCTTCTTCCTGTGACTGCATCTCCTCAACCTTCTCTTTTAGCTGAGCCTGCATTTGCTCATCCTTAACCTTTTGCTCTTCACTTTTTCTGGCTATCTCTTCCTGTGTTGCTTCCAGCTCTTCCATGTTCTGTCGCATCTCCTCTTCCTGGGCTTTCATCTCTTCTGCCTGCTGCTGCGATTGCTCAAGCAGCAAGGCAGTACGCATATTGATCTTCACACTGGAAAGAGTAGAAGCAATACTTTCGGCGATCTTTTCTACAAATTCAATCTCATGTGGTTCAAATGGCTGAAAGGAAGCAAGCTCAATTACGCCATACACTTCTTCGTTGAGTTTCAGAGGCACCAGCAGCAACGCATCGGGATTGGCCTCACCCAATCCTGAAGTAATACTGATATAATCCTGTGGTATCTGCTTGAGATAAATGGTTTGTTTCTCCAGAAAACAGGTGCCGGTAAGTCCTTCACCAATTTCAATTTTTTTATCCAGATACTTCTGACGGTCAAAAGCATAGCAGGCTGTCAACTCCAGAAATGGTTCCCTATCCGATTCATCATTGATCACAAAGAGCCCACCTTGATTAACTTCCAGATACTTCACCAGATTTTTGATAATATTGAAGGATAGCAAATCAATCTTATCGTTA
>SLIL01000424.1 GCA_007135645.1 Bacteroidales bacterium | reverse complement strand
TGCTGCTGAAAGAAGAACTGGAAAACCCCTATCGTCCCCGTATCGAAAAATTCATTAAGCTTACCCCTGAATATGAATCGGAAGAAAAGCTCAAAGAGGCGTTTGACTATGCTGAAAAGAAAGCACCCCGGCAGCTGGAGGTAATTATTACATTTATCCGGCTTTCGGGCAGGTATCAAACCCGACAGAACGAAGTGGCTGTAAAAGATATCAATGCCAGTAGTCCCAATGCGCAAGGGGCCATAGACAGTCTGGTAAACAAGGGCATATTTGAGAGATACACCAGGGTGGTAAGCCGGTTCGACCACCTGGAGGAAGATGCAGGGGAGATCGTTTTCAACCCGTTTCAGCAGCAGGCACTGGATGAGATCAAAAAATACTGGCAGGAGAAAGATACAGTGCTGCTGCATGGAGTTACTTCCAGCGGAAAAACAGAGATATACATACGCCTGATGCAGGAAGTGATCAGCCAGGGCAAACAGGTATTGTACCTGCTTCCTGAAATTGCCCTCACTACCCAGATCATTCGGCGCATACAAAGCCACTTTGGCGACCGTGCAGGGGTATACCACTCGCGGTTCAATGAACTGGAACGCACGGAAGTGTGGAACAACCTGGTACTCGGGGGCATCGAAACAGCCACCAGGAAGATCACCTATCAGCTGGTGGTTGGACCCCGATCGGCATTGTTTCTCCCCTTTAACAACCTGGGGCTGATCATCGTGGATGAGGAGCACGAAACCTCTTACAAGCAACATGATCCTGCACCCCGCTACCACGCAAGGGATACCGCCGTGTGGCTTGCCCGCCAGCATGGGGCAAAGGTTTTGCTGGGGTCTGCAACCCCTTCTGTAGAGTCATTTTTCAATGCAAAAAGTGGGAAATACGGATTGGTGACCCTCTCCAAACGGTTTGGAGGAATGCAAATGCCCGAAGTGCTTGTGGCAGATGTGAAAAAAGAATCCAGGGAAAAAAAGATGAAATCGCATCTGTCATCCCTTCTTTTTGATCACGTGCAGCAAGCCCTCGGGGAGGAGAAGCAGGTGATCCTGTTCCGAAACCGCAGGGGTTTCTCCATTCATATGGAATGCGATCAGTGCAACTATATCCCCACCTGCACCCAATGCGATGTAAGCCTGGTTTATCATAAAAAAATAAACAAGCTCAAATGCCATTATTGTGGTTATACCGTTACTCCGCACAACCAGTGTCCCTCATGTGGTTCGGCAGGTATTGCGCTCAAAGGGTTTGGCACCGAGAAAATTGAGGAAGAACTGCCCCTGCTTTTTCCAAAAGCAACCATTAAACGCATGGATCTGGATACCACCCGTGCAAAGAATGCTTTTTCTAACATCATCGCTGATTTTGAGGAAAAAAGGATCGATATCCTGGTGGGTACCCAGATGGTAAGCAAAGGGCTTGATTTTGAAAATGTTTCGGTGGTGGGGATCCTCAGTGCCGACAGCATGCTCAGCTTTCCTGACTTCAGGGCACATGAGCGGGCCTACCAGATGATGGCCCAGGTAAGCGGCAGGGCAGGCAGAAAAAACAACAGGGGCAAGGTGATCATCCAGGCCATGGATCCCTGGCATGCTGTTGTCAGGCAGGTGATCGACAACAACTACGAAGAAATGTATGCCAATCAGATCCTGGAGCGACGTAATTTCAGGTATCCCCCCTTTTATCGTATCGTGCTACTTACCCTTTCTCATACCGACCCGCGGAAAGTGAACGAAGCGGCTGCTTTTCTGGCCCGGCAACTGAAATCGGTATTTCCGGCTGAGAGCGTCCTGGGACCCGAGTTCCCTCCTGTTGCGCGCATAAAAGCGCAATACCTGAAAAACATCATGGTGAAATTAAGCCGTTCCTCCCGATTTGTCAATGAGAAAAACCAGCTCAGGAACATTGTTCATCAATACTCCATTGATCCGGTATGGAAAAAAGTAAGGTTGAAAATAAATGTTGATCCGGGCTGATAAGCAGGCTAATCTGCAATGATAAAAATATCCTCTCCCTCTTTTTTCATCAGGTACTTTTCGCGGGCATAGCGCTCCAGCTCCCGGGTATCATTTTTTAATCTATGGATCTGGGTACTGTCGCGGGCAATTTCACGGTTGTAATACTCGCGCTCCTTTTCAAGATTCTTCATCTCGCGCGACAGGCGATATTGCTGAATAAGATTGTTCTGGTCAAAAAACAAAAACCAAACAAGGGCAGCGATCAGTACCAGTACATATTTATTTTTAAGAATGGAAGGGATACGGTCAAGCATGATTTGTTGGTGTTTATGCAAAGATAAACGTTTTTATACCATAGTATTGTATAATCAGGCTTTGCTGAAAAATTATCTGAGCCCTTTTACGCTGGGTTTTCCTGCAACAAAATCTTTCAGATAATAGGGTTCAAAATAGGCTACATCCTCAAAGTTCTTGTCCCTAAACTTTTGAAATGCCTCCTCCAGCATGCCCTCTACCGAAGGGTTGATGTCCGAAAAGAAACCTGCATTGCTATGCGTGATAACATCCCGGCACTTGGGTGCACCATCCCCGAAAAATGCAACCTTGCCCCTGTTAAGATATTCGCTGAATGCATCGGCTTCAATGATCTCTGCTATGGTTTCCCTGCAGATGTTCAGGGAAGCATCAAATACAGCATTGTATACCTCCATTCTTCGTGCATCGATCATGGGAACATAATAATCGGCTCTTGGGGTAATGGTGTTGAGGGCAACATGTGCCATTGCTTTCAGGGTATTGACGGATATAAGTGGGATATCGAGCCCGTAACACAACCCTTTGGCTGCAGAAACTCCAATGCGCAAACCGGTATAAGAGCCCGGTCCCATGCTAACGGCAACGGCATTCAGGTCATTGAAAGCCAGGCCGGCTTCCTTTACAACATTTTCTATGAATCCATTGAGCCGGGATGAGTGCGAATACTGCATGCTCTTGTCTTCTTGCAAGGCAATGATTCCGTTTTCACTGGCCACCCCGGCAGAGCATACCTTTGTAGCGGTTTCGATAAAGAGAATATGGTTCATTTTTATTTAATTATTTTCGCTGCAAAGGTATTCCGGTTTTTTTAATCCGCAAACAGTTCTTCACGTTTTACAACAGTCACCATATCTCCATCTTTCAGGGTACGCGATACGGCCCTGAACGGGCCGGTTACAACCTTGTCCCCCTCCTCTATTCCGCTGATGATCTCTATAAAATTGCTGTCCTGAATACCAGAAGTGACCGGTGTTAGTTTCACCGTTTCGTCTTCCTGCACAATAAGGACATACTCCTGGATTCTCCTTACCAGTGTTGAAGGTGAATCGGCAGGCTGTTCAATGGTGTCGCTCTTTGCTGCAGCGGGTTCATCGGTGCGGGTGGTAACTGCAGAGATGGGGACAGACACAACGTTGTAAGCCGTTTTGGTCTGGATATCTGTTGATGCTGACATGCCCGGCCTGAAAGGCGAGAGGTGTGGCCTGTCGGGGCGCAGCAAGTGGCTGTAAGATTCGGAAAGGATCCGGATCTTCACCTCGAAGTTGGTAACCTGATCTGCAGAAAGAGCCTGGGTTAAGGCTGAATTGGCAATGGATGTAACCGTACCTTTGAAGCGTTCGTTCAGGTAAGCATCAATCTCAATAATGGCGGTATCTCCTTCATTCACCCTGATGATATCATTCTCATTAACCTCTACCAGTACTTCCATTTCATTGAGGTTGGCAATGCGCAGGATCTCGGTTCCGGCAAATTGCGACGTTCCCACTACGCGTTCGCCCAGTTCGGCATCCAGGCGCGAAATGGTTCCGTTCATGGGAGAGAAAATGTTGGTTTTGGTAAGATTTTCACGGGCTTCCCGCAGGCTGGCTTCAGCACTCTTTACCTGGAATTCAGCGGCAATCACACTCTGTCCGGCGGCTTCTACCTCGGCCTGTGCCACCAGGTAAGATGCCCTGGCACTGTCAAATTCCGATTCCGAAATGGCTTCCTGGTCAAACAGGGTCTGGCTTCTTTCAAAAGCGGCCCTGGCATTGATAAACTGTGCCTCGGCCTGTGCTTTCCGGGCACGCGAGTTGGCCATGTTAGCCCGGCTGGTATTCAATGCTGCCTCAACACGATCGAGTGCCGATTCATAAATATCAGGGTTGATGCGTACCAGCAGATCGCCACGTTGTACAAAGTCTCCTTCCTTCACAAGGATCTCAACAATTTCGCCCGATACATCAGGGCTGATCTTTACTTCGGTTACGGGTTGTACCTTGCCGCTGGCCGTAACCGTTTCGGTAATCGTGCGCTTTTCAGCCGCTTCAGCGGTTACACGTGTGGTGAGCTCGCCTCCTATCCATCCGGCACGACGGCCGATAATGATTATCAAAAGGAGAACCAGAATAGTAAGACCTGCTAATTTGAGTAGTTTGCTTTTGTTCATGTTTTGTTTTTTGTACGGTATGATTAAATGCGATCAATCTGTAGAACCTGACAAGAGCAGGTGTCTTTATTATAGAAGTTTATTAAAAACGAAGCGGTTCACCCAGATAAAACTCAAGGATCTTCGTACGGAAAATATATTCGTATTTTGCCTGCAGCAATTCCGACTCGGCAGCCGCCAACCGATTTTTGGCATCGTTGTATTCCAGCGAATTTACCATGCCTACATTGAATCTTTGCTCTGTATAACGGAATGATTCCTGCAATGCTTCCACATTTTTCCCGGATGCAAGGTATCGTTTCAGTGCCGCCACGGCATCGGCATTGGATTGCTGAATGGTTTGAAAGAGTTGCTCGCGGGTTATCTGGCTTTGCAACCTGGCGTTTTCAAGGTTTATTTTTGAGCGGCTTACATTGGAGCGTACCTGGTAATTGTTAAATATGGGTATGGTCAGGAAAAAGCCCAGGCTTCGGCTCAGGTTATCCTCCAGCTGATCGGAAAAAGCTTTGGTGCGCGTCTCAAACTCAAAAACCGGCATAAGGATTTCTACTCCGTCATCGGTACGGAAAACCTGGTTGACCCCTGTGGGGGTCTGATCAAAGATCTCAAGGCTTGCTTCCGTATACCCCGTTCCATAGGATGCCTGGGCCCTTAATGAAGGGCTCATCCCGCCCCTGGCGATGGCTACCCCACGTTCAGCACTCTGGATCCGCAGGTCGGCCGATCTGATTTCGGGCTGTGTTTGCACTGCTACCCTGTAAACCTGCATTGCTGTATACGGTTCTTCCTCTCCCGGCACAATATCGATCTCTGGAATAACGATACTCAGATCGATATCTTCGGGTAAAAACATGATCTGCCTCAGGTTGAGGAAGGCCAGATCGAGCTGATTTTCGGCATTTACCAGTTGCAGCTCCTCTGTAGCCAGCTGGGCCTGGATGGTTAACAGGGCACCCCGTGGCAGCGTGCCGGCACTTACCAGCTTTTGAGTACGCTCCACCTGTTGGTTGGTGATATCCACCTGGTTGGTGATGTTTTCAACCAGTTCAAGATTAAACAGGATCTGCAGATAGGCAGAGGCTACCAGTAATGCTACATCGTTGAAGCTTCTCTCCAGGTCAAACCTGCCTGCTTCAAGGTTAAGCCGGTTTTGCCGAATGGCATTCTGTAATTGAAAGCCACTGAAAATATTTAATCCCGATGCAACACTGAAGTTGTTGGAGCGTACGGTGTTGGTGGCAAATTCATTGGTCAGCGGATCAATTGTACGGCCAAAGTTGTAGGAATGGGATGCATTGGCATTGAGAGAAGGGAGCTGAGATAAACGGCTTTGAAGCAGATCCTGGCGCGCAAGGTCTACCGAAAGACGCTGCTGCTGGAGCTGAAGGTTGTTTTCCCAGGCCGTTTGAATGCATTCTTCCAATGAAAACAACACCGTCCTGTTTCCTTCATTTTGACCGTAAATGGTTGTGCTGATCAACAAAAATAAAAAGAAAAGTTTCGATGATACGATGAATGGTAATTGCATAGAATATTGATTATTTTTGGATTTAATACAAAATCGGGTTTCGTGCAAAGGAATAAGACGCATCAAAGGGTTAGATCGTTACACCAAACGTAAAATTATATTTAATCTATATTTGATTCTTTGTTTATTTAAAACAGGTAAAAAACAAAACAACCATGGGTTTGTTTAAAGAATTGAAAACAATCAACTTACATCATATACACTATATCAAGCAGAGAAACCATAAAGACATGAACATTGCAATCAGTGGGCACACAGGATTTATAGGCACAAAGCTGAAGGAATTTTTTTCGGCTTCCGGCCACAAGATCACGGGTATTGGAAGGGAAGATTTTGCAAAAGGATCGTCACATCTTGCAGGACTGATAGAAGGGCAGGATGTTCTGATCAACCTGGCAGGAGCACCCATTGTAAAACGCTGGACCAAACGCTACAGCAAAACCTTGTGGGACAGCCGTATTATTACCACCCGCCTGCTCACCGATGCTATTGCTGAAACCCCCGAACGCCCAAAAGCCTTTTTCTCTTCCTCTGCCATAGGATATTATGCCAATGAAGGTGTGCATACAGAAGAAGATCATGCCGTTGATGAAGGTTTTCTTGGAATCTTGTGCCAGCGGTGGGAGGAGGAAGCGCTCAGGGCACGTATCCACTGCAATACCTACATTATTCGCACCGGGATAGTGCTTGGGAAGGAGGGAGGGGCGCTACCCCGAATGGCACTGCCCTTCAGACTTTTTGCCGGGGGAAAGATCGGGTCGGGCAACCAGGTGTTGTCATGGATACATATTGGGGACTATTTAAAAGCGCTAAATATGCTCATAGAAAAAATGCCCGATGTAAATATTTTTAATTTCACTGCTCCAAATCCCGAATCCAACAAGGAGTTCTCCAGCCAGATAGCACAGGTTTTGGGCAGACCCAATCTCTTTACTGTTCCTCCCTTTATGCTCAGGTTGATTTTTGGGGAAGGGGCTACCACCTTGATTCACGGCCAAACCGTTTTGCCAAAAAATTTACAGGATCAGGGTTATGAATTTCAATTTCCTCAGCTTAGACCTGCCCTGGAAGATCTTTTAAAATGATCATCCAAACAACAAAGAAAAAACCTGCTCTACCTTTGATACAGGATGAATTTTGATCGTGTAGCCTGCCTTGTCAATTCCCTTCAGGCTGTATTTGGAGATGAATATTTCCTCAAACCCCAGTTTCTGGGCCTCCGCTATGCGTTGCTCAATACGTGTAACGGGCCTGATCTCCCCGGTTAATCCCACTTCGGCCGCAAAACAGGCTTTATCGCTAACTGCCACATCCTCGCTGGAAGATAATACCGCGCATATTACCCCCAGGTCAATGGCCGGATCGTCTACCCTGAGCCCACCGGTGATGTTAAGAAAAACATCTTTGATACTCAGCCTGAATCCGCATCTTTTTTCCAGTACTGCCAGCAGCATGTTTAATCTGCGTACATCAAACCCGGTAGAAGAACGCTGGGGTGTGCCATAGGCAGCTGTGCTGATGAGGGCCTGGGTTTCAATGAGTACGGGGCGCATCCCCTCAATGGTGGCCGAAACGGTAATGCCGCTCAGGGGCTCATCGCGGCTGGTGAGCAGTATTTCCGAAGGATTGGACACCTCCCGCAATCCGTCGCTGCGCATTTCAAAGATTCCCAGCTCAGAAGTAGAGCCAAAGCGGTTTTTTTGTGACCTCAGGATCCTGTAAACATGATTATGGTCTCCCTCAAACTGCAAAACAGTGTCAACCATGTGTTCCAGTAGTTTGGGCCCGGCAAGGGATCCTTCCTTGGTAATGTGTCCGATCAGAAACACCGGTACCCCGTTTTCTTTGGCAAATTTCTGAAACTCAGAAGCACATTCCCTGATCTGGGATATGCTGCCTGCCGATGATTCTATGGAAGAGGTGGTAAGGGTTTGGATGGAATCGATCACCAGCAGGTCGGGATCGTTGTCGGCAATATGGTGAAAAATATTTTCTGTATTGGTTTCTGTGAGGATATAGCATTCCGATTGTTGCAATCCCAGCCGTTCGGCACGCATTTTTATCTGGAGTTCACTTTCTTCACCCGAGATGTACAACACTTTTTTGCCGCGAATATTCAGGGCCACCTGCAACATGAGGGTTGACTTTCCAATGCCTGGTTCTCCGCCTACCAAAACCAATGCTCCCGGAACAATACCGCCTCCCAGCACACGGTCAAGCTCTTTGTTGGCCGAAGTAAAGCGTTGCTCCTCCCGGGCCTCAATCTCTGTCAGCAGCCGTGGGCGTGCAGGAGAAGCTTTTCTGGTGTCAATACGCGATTTGCCGGTGCCCGGCTTTTCGAGCACTTCCTCAGTGTAGGTGTTCCATTCACCGCAGCTGGGGCATTTACCAATCCATCTGGCCGACTGCGCTCCGCAGTTTTGACAAAAAAAGGCTGTTTTGACTTTTGCCATAATCGTAATTTATAGCACATGTGGCGGGTTTCATAAAGAAAGGGAAAACCTTTTGCTTAAAAGCTCAGAGGGTTTTCCCTTTGCAACCATGAAAACAAGGGTTTAAAATTACAAAAAGATTTTAAATATCAGAGGATTTTTTTACAAACTCAAAATATAATACCCCTCCAACAATGTCCAGTTTTATAATCAAATGATTGTTGTTCAGGGTAATTACATCCCACCGGTCATTCCATGTTGAATTGCCGGTGTCAATGAGTTTCAGAGTAGTTTTTATTGGAGTGGTTTCAAGCAGATAAAACCCGTGATTGATCTGGGTAACACTGGAAGGGTTATCTTTTGATCGTCGATACATGGTTACTTCACCCAGGTCAAACACCCACTCGTAGCTATAGGGATTATTGATGTCTTCCACATTCACTCTTTCCCAGGTGCCCCTCAGGAGATCTTCGCGATCTTTGCCGCACGAATGCAGTCCGATGGCAAGAAACGAAACAATGAATAGCAATAGGTACTTGTTCATAATATCTTTGGTATAAATAAGGATCTTTTCTGAATGGTGGTTAAACAACCGGAATAACCAATGGCAAAATTAGGGAAAAAATCAGTAAATCAGAATGTAGCACCAATTCTAAGGCTAAAATTTCTGTGTGGTCTTATATCTCCGGGTCTGCCCATGTATTCCGTGTTGGTAAAGTTTTTAACAGCAAAAGAGATTTTCCAGGTGTTGTTGAAGTGATAACCAAGGTTTGCATCGGCCAGGAAATAACCTGTGTTGTTTTCCTGCCAGTAATCATAGAAGCCTGGAAGGATATCTTCCCGTGTGCCTTCATTTACAAAAACATCATCAATATTCAGGGTTCTCGATCGGTAATAGAGATCCACTCCCGGTTCAAAATTTCCGTACCTGGTGTAGAGGCTGAGTTTGGCTGAATGCTTGCGTCTGTATTTAAGATATACACCCGTATTTTTTCCGGTAGCACTGTTAAACTCAACGGGGAACGTAAAAAGATAACCCCCGCTGAGGGTAGTTTCCATAAGATTTGATCTTCGCACAAAAATAAATTCTGTTTCGGTTCCATATACTCTTGAGTGCTCCGTGTTGTCAGCCCTGAAACCAGGTCCCGATATTCCGGTAACAGGATCGGGGTATATTCCGAAGAGGTATTCAATAAGGTCTTTATTTTGATTATAAAATACAGCCACATCGATCATTCCCTCCCAGTTCAGGGCATTGACACCCTGTTTTATGCCCACCTCCGCATTCCAGCCCGACTCGGGTTTCAACAACAGGTTGGGGAAAATTTTAACTGCACCCAGGGTGGTGGCAGCATGCTTTTCGGCAATGGATGGATAGCGGTATCCCTGGCCAAAAGAGGCCCTTAGAAACGTAAAAGCGGTTGCCATGTAATTCATTCCAGCCCTGAACAATACTACCGGATCATTCCTCTCACTGTTTAGAGAATAATGTTCCATGCGCAATCCGCCAACCATTTTCAATCTGCTGGTAAGGGTTAGATCGGCCTGGGCAAATGCAGCAAGATTAAGGGAGTTGTGATTGCCGTAAAATTGTGAGGAAACCCGGGCCGCATTTTGGAAAAGACCGGCATTGATGCTGATGAAAGGATTGATGTAATACCATGCATGGTACTGGGCAAGGAAAGACTGCGCCAGGCTTTCATTGTTGGTGGCATCGGGGAAAGCATTATCTGTTAACTGATACCTCATTTTCAGATCATGGCTGTAACTGCCATCAACCGAGTATCCCACAAAGGGATCCAATGTAATGAAAGTACCCTGCATCAGAATAGCTGTTGATTCATCCTGAATAAGGGCTCCCTGCCATGCATCTTCCCACAGTACAAAGTCTCTTTTGTCGGTATATCCTACCAGTGAATTTACTCCATAAACCAGGCCTTCCAACTGCTGATGATGGTGTTTGAGGTTGATGTTGAAGCGGCCGTAATGCTCATGGTTAAGCTTTCGGTATCCCTGGTCCAGGGTTCCGAATAAACCGGTTCCGATCTCTGTAGTGCCATATTTTTGCAGGTGAGAAAAGGAGAGGGTATTGATCATTCTGGGGGCACTGCCCCACCATTTCCAGTTGTTGTTGCGGGGAGAGCCAAATGCGCTGGTTTCGGCAAAGAAAGAGGTTTTCCCTTCGGGTGTAGCTTGTGCCGTGCGGAAGTTGATTACACCGTTGAGGGCCGAAGAACCGTACAACACCGATGATGCTCCTTTGATGATCTCTACCTGCGAAATATTTTCCATGGGCAGAAACTGCCAGCGAATATTTCCCGCATCGGCTGCCAGAACAGGAAGCCCGTCGAGCAATGTAAGGACCCTTGATCCTGCGCCATAGCTGAAACCACTACCACCCCTCACAGCAGCCTGGCCGTCGATCACTTCAATGCCCGGGCTTTTAGTGATCAGCTCCCGGCTGTCGGTAATATGAGAAGCATTGTAACGCTGCGGGGTAAGGATGCTCATGGATACCGTGGATTCGGCCAGCCGCTGCTCAACCCTGCCTGCACTGATCACTACCTGATCGATCTGTGTGGCCTCAGGTTCAAGACGA